>JBGPQQ010000230.1:0-5988 GCA_041489115.1 Vicinamibacteria bacterium
CAGGAGCTGCTCGACGACAAGGAGATCGACTGCCTGGTCGTGGCGGTTCCCGACCATTGGCACAAGCGCCTCGTGGTGGAGGCGGTTCGGGCCGGAAAGGACGTCTACTGCGAGAAGCCGATGTCGCATTCCGCCGCCGATGGCACTGCGATGGTTGCCGCGGCAAAGGAGACGGGGCGCATCGTCCAGATCGGCTCGCAGCGCGTCAGCTCGGTGATCTGTACGAAGGCGAGAGAGCTGATCGCGAAGGGCATGATCGGCGACCTGACGCTCGTCGAAGGCTCGCTCGGCCGGAACGATCCCACCGGGGCGTGGCAGTATCCTCCTCCGCCGGACCTCTCCCCGCAGACGCTGGACTGGGACACGTGGCAGAACGACGTCCCCAAGCGCCCGTTCGACGCGAAGGTCTTCGCGCGCTGGCGTTGCTGGAAGGAGTACGGCACGGGCGTCGCCGGCGACCTGCTCGTTCATCTCGTCAGCGGCATGATGTACATGCTCGGCTGGAGCGAGCCGCCCAGGCGCGCCATGGCCCTCGGCGGGATCCTGCGCTTCCCGGACGGGCGCAACATGCCGGACGTGCACGCGACGTTGTTCGATTACGGAAGGGCCCCGGTCTATCTGCGGCTGAATCTCGGCTGCGAGACGCCGGAGACCTACCGCTTCCAGGGCTCGAAGGGAGTCCTCGAGGTCACCGAAACGGGGATCAGCTACTCGCCGCAGACAGGGGAGGATTCTGTGCCGAGCTACTACGCCTTCGGCTTCCCGAGAGAGCTGCGCGAGGCCTACTTCAAGAAGTGGCACGAAGAGCACGACCCGGCGCCCGGGAAGGAGCCCGCGCTCGAGGGGTTCAGCTATCGCGGCATCTCCTGGGACGATCTGAGACCGCACCTCTGGACGTTCTTCGATGCGGTGCGGAACCGGAAGCCCGTGACCGAGGACGCCGTCTTCGGCCACCACGCGGCGCTGGCGTGCCACATGGCGAACGAGGCGTACTTCCTCAACGCCGTGGTGACGTGGGATGCGGTCGCGGGGAAGATCAACAGCTAGGGTCCAGCTCGGTCGCTGAGGCGCGCGGTGGCTATGGCGACGGCTGCGGTGGTTGGCTCTTGACGTCAAGAGTGTCAATCGCGGTGTAGAATCCGCGCGCCCAGGGAGGCTCTCGATGCGCGTGACACGGCTCGTTGGCGTCTTCGTTCTATCCGTCGCCCTCATCCCCGCAACCCTCTCGGCCCAGGGGCTCGTGAACCCGGCGACGGAGAAGAAGATAGACGCCCTTCTTTCCCGGATGACGCTCGAGGAGAAGGTCGGCCAGCTCAACCAGTACAGCAGCGCCTTCGACGTCACCGGGCCCGCCCCGAGCGCGGGCGCCCAGAAGGCGATGTACGACCAGATCCGCACGGGCCTGGTCGGGTCGATGCTGAACGTCACCGGCGCCGAGGCGACACGCAAGGCGCAGCAGATCGCGGTCGAGAACAGCCGCCTCAAGATCCCGATGATCTTCGGGCTCGACGTGATCCACGGCTACCGCACCATCTTCCCCACCCCGCTCGGCGAGGCGGCCAGCTGGGACGTCGCGGCCATCGAGCAGTCGGCGCGCATCGGCGCGACCGAGGCCGCCGCCGCGGGCCTCCACTGGACGTTCGCGCCGATGGTCGACATCGCGCGCGACGCGCGGTGGGGCCGGATCATGGAGGGCGCGGGCGAGGACGTCTACCTCGGGTCGCAGGCGGCCGCCGCGCGGGTGAGGGGCTTCCAGGGCAAGGACCTCGCGGCCCTCGACACGATCGCCGCCTGCGCGAAGCACTACGCCGCCTACGGGTTCGCCGAGGCCGGCCGGGACTACAACACGGTCGACATCTCCGAGCAGACACTGCGCAACGTCGTGCTGCCGCCGTTCAAGGCCGCCGCCGACGCCGGCGTCGCCACCTTCATGAACTCTTTCAACGAGATCGCCGGCATCCCATCGACGGGCAACGCGCACCTGCAGCGCGACATCCTGAAGGGCGAGTGGGGCTTCCAGGGCTTCGTGGTGTCGGACTGGGGCTCGATCGGCGAGATGATCCCGCACGGCTTCTCCCTGAACCTCGAGCACGCGGCGCGGCAGGCGATCACCGCCGGCAGCGACATGGACATGGAGTCGCGGGCCTACGTCGCCCACCTGGCGGCCCTGGTCAGGGCCGGCAAGGTGAACGAGAAGCTCGTGGACGAGGCGGTGCGCCGGATCCTGCGGGTCAAGTTCGCGCTCGGCCTCTTCGACGACCCGTACCGCTACTCCGACGCCGCCCGCGAGAAGCAGGTGATGTCGAACCCGGCGCACGCCGCCGCCGCGCGCGACGTCGCGCGGAAGTCGATCGTGCTCCTGAAGAACGAGGGCGGCCTGCTGCCGCTCGACAAGGGCGTGAAGACGATCGCCGTGGTGGGCCCGCTGGCCGCCGACAAGGACGCGCCGCTCGGCAACTGGCGCGCGCAGGCGGTGGCGGGCTCGGCCGTGTCGGTCCTCGAGGGGATCCAGGCCGCCGTCCCGCCGTCGACGCGCGTCGTCCACGCCGAGGGCGTGAAGCTCGTGACCGGCATGCGCAACTTCGGGGCGCGATCCGTCATCAACACCACCGACCGATCCGGCATCCCCGCCGCGGTCGAGGCCGCCCGCACGGCCGACGTCGTGGTCGTGGCGGTCGGCGAGGACGCCTTCCAGTCGGGCGAGGGGCGCAGCCAGGCCGACATCGGCTTCAAGGGCCTCCAGGAGGAGCTGCTCAAGGCCGTGCTCGAGGCGAACAAGAAGATGGTGGTCGTGCTGATGAGCGGCCGGCCGCTGACGCTCGGCTGGACGGGAGAGAACGCCCCGGCCATCCTGGAGGCGTGGCACGGCGGCTCGCAGGCCGGCCACGCGATCGCGGACGTGCTGTTCGGCGACTACAACCCCTCGGGCAAGCTGCCGGTCGCGTTCCCGCGCGTCGTGGGCCAGCTGCCGATGACCTACGCGCACAAGAGCACCGGGCGGCCGGGGCCGCAGCCGGGCGTGACGTGGTCGGCCTACACCGACGTGCCGAACGACCCGCTCTACCCGTTCGGCTTCGGCCTCAGCTACACGACGTTCACGTATTCGGAGCCGAAGGTGAGCGCGGCGGAGATCGCCGCCGGCGGGTCGGTGCAGGTCTCGGCCACCGTGACGAACACGGGCCAGCGCGCCGGGACGGAGGTCGTCCAGCTCTACGTGCGCGACCTCGTGGGGAGCGTGACGCGGCCGGTGAAGGAGCTGAAGGGCTTCCAGAAGGTCGAGCTGCAGCCCGGTCAGTCGCGCGAGGTCACGTTCACGCTGAAGGCGTCCGACCTGGCGTTCTACACCGCGGCCGGCAAGTGGGAGGCCGAGCCGGGTGCCTTCCGAGTGTTCGTCGGCGGGAACTCGCGGGACTTGAAGACGGCCGGCTTCGCGCTGCGCTGAAGTGCCGATTGTGCCCGGATCCGGGGCTCCTGGTCTGACCATGGATCCGGGCAGGTTGTTGATGGTGCAGTTCTTCCGCCGGTTTCGGGGCCAGGACGCAGGAAATGCGTCGCGAGGGGGTCGTCATGCCACCTATGCCATTGATGGATGGCATGGGGCCTCTGGCGAGGAGTTTGCACGCTTTGGACGCCGGAAGAGGATCCACGCATGTCCACGAGTGCGGAAAGGCCTAAGCCCTTCCTCCTGCCGGAGTACTGCAAGGGCTGTGGGCGCTGCATCGAGGCCTGCGCCAGGCACTGCATCGAGATGGGCACCCAGATCAACCCCCAGACGGGGCTGATCCCGGTCGTCCTCCAGCTCGAGAACTGCTCGGCCTGCGGCCTCTGCATGACCGCCTGCCCGGAGCCGTACGGCCTCGCGCCGGACCCGGGGACCGACTTCGAGCTCCTGGACCCGGCGCAGCTCTTCGGGCGGAAGCCGGTCCCGGCCGAGAAGCCGCTGCCGATCCCGGACGAGCTCCTCCCGCTCCCGCAGACGCGGCCGCTCGTGACGAAGGGGACCTACGCCTCCTCCATCGGCGCGCTCCTCGCGGGCTGCCGACACTTCTTCGGCTACCCGATCACCCCGTCCACCGAGGGCGCGGAGCTGATGGCGAAGCTCCTGCCGCAGCTCGACGGTGTCTTCGTGCAGGCGGTGAGCGAGGTGGCCACCGTCAGCATGATGTACGGCTGCGGCGGGGCGGGCCTGCGGGCGATGACCTTCACCTCGTCGCCCGGCTTCAGCCTCATGCTCGAGGGCATCTCCTACATGATCGGCGCCGAGCTGCCCGGCGTGTTCGTGAACGTGATGCGCGGCGGCCCCGGACTCGGCAACATCGCGCCGGAGCAGGCCGACATCAAGCTCGCGTGCCGCGGCCTCGGCCACGGCAACACCCACGCCGTCGTGCTGACTCCCTCCACTCCGCAGGAGATGCTCGACCTCACGATCCTGTCCTTCGAGCTCTCGTTCAAGTACAGGAACCCCGTGGTGATCCTGTGCGACGGCTATCTCGGCCAGATGACCGGCAAGGTGGCCCTGCCGACGACGATGCTGAAGCCGGGCCTGCCCGAGTGGGCGGTCTGGGGAGACGCGGCCCACCGCCGCAACCTGATCTCGTCGATCCATCTGGCCGAGGCGGACCTCGAGGCCCACAACCTCCACCTCGACGCGAAGTACGCGGCGATGACGGAGGCCGAGCAGCGGGCGGACCTCTTCCGTTGCGAGGACGCCGACGTCGTGGTGGTGGCCTGCAACACGCCGGCGCGCATGGCCAAGGGCGCGGTCGAGACGCTCCGCCAGGGAGGGGTCCGGGCCGGCCTCTTCCGGCCGCTGACGCTCTGGCCGTTCCCGATCCGGGCGCTGGCGCCGCTCCTCCCGAAGGCCGAGCGGATCGTGGTGGTGGAGGCCTCCAGCGGGCAGCTCGAGGACGAGCTGAGGCTGGCCGTCTCGAAGGCGGGCCAGAAGGCCCCGCCGATCGACAACGTGCGCCGGCGCGGCGGCGTCCTGCCGCAGCAGGCGGAGATCGTGGAGCGCGTCCTTCTCGGCAGCGCGGTCCGGAGCCACGCCGGGGTGGCGGTATGAGCGTCTTCTACCAGCGCTTCGAACGCCACGGCCACGGCGACGGCCTCAAGGGCCAGAGCACGCACTACTGCCCGGGCTGCGGCCACGGCCTCGCCCACAAGTACATCGCCGACGCCATCGAGGAGATGGGCATCCAGGACCGCACGGTGGCCGTGTCGCCGGTCGGCTGCAGCGTCTTCCTCTACTACTACCTCGACGTCGGCAACACCCAGGCCGCCCACGGGCGCGCTCCCGCGGTCGCCCTCGGCCACAAGGTCGCGAACCCCGAGTCGATCGTGATCAGCTACCAGGGCGACGGCGACCTGGCCTCGATCGGCCTCGCCGAGATCGTGAGCACCGCCCAGCTCGGCATCCCCATCAGCGTGATCTTCATCAACAACGCGATCTACGGGATGACCGGCGGCCAGATGGCCCCGACGACGCTCATGGGCCAGAGGACGGCGACGAGCCCGTACGGCCGCACCCGCTTCACCGGCGAGCCGCTCAAGGTCGCGGAGATGATGGCGGGGCTCGACGGTCCGATCTACGTGGAACGCGTGGCCCTCTTCGACGCGAAGAACCGGGTCAAGGCGGAGAAGGCCATCAAGAAGGCCATCCGGCTGCAGGTCGAGGGCAAGGGCTTCTCCTTCGTCGAGGTCCTGGCCGAGTGCCCGACCCACCTGAAGATGACGCCCGTCGAGTCCGAGAAGTGGGTCAAGGAGCAGATGCTCCCGGTGTTCCCGCTCGGCGTGAAGAAGGACGTCGCGCGAGAGGAGGCGTGGCCGCTGCCCCCGCCCCCGAACTTCATGCCCGGAAAGATGCTGGACGTCATCGGCGGCTCGAGCCAGCCGGTCGAGCGCTTCTGCCAGGGCTTTCCGCGCACGGCGTGGGGCCCGGACATCGGCATCAAGCTGGCCGGGGCCGGAGGCGACGGCGCCCAGACGGCG
>JBGPQQ010000231.1:0-5976 GCA_041489115.1 Vicinamibacteria bacterium
GTTGTTCGCGTCCCACACCGCGACGCTCGGGTGGTTCCAGTTGTCGCGCATCCAGTCGGAGTACTGGCGGATCATCTCCGGAACGTCGTAGGTGCGGCCCGGCGGCCACCCCCACTCCGGGGCGCCCGTCCACACGAAGAACTCGTTCTGGACGAGGAGCCCCGCCTCGTCGGCGACGTCGAGCCACTTGTCCGGGACGGGCCCGATGCAGAACCGGAAGGCGTTCCAGTGGAGCTTCTTCGGGATGTCCGCCAGCAGCTTCCGCACCCAAGCCTCGTCCCAGGGCAGCGCCCCCGAGTCCGGGTCCTCGAAGAAGCGGTGGAGCGTGATGTTGGAGCCCCGGACGAAGTACGGCCGGCCGTTCAGCCAGGCGCGTCTCGTCGCCGTGTCGTATCGGAACTCCCGCATGCCGAAGCGCGTCGCGAGCGAGTCGCCCCCGGTCGTGGTCCCGAGCACGTACAGGAAGGGCTCCTCGGGCGACCAGAGCCGCGCGCCTGCCATCGCGATCGTCTGGCGGACCGCTCTCGACTCCCCCGGACCCAGGGTGAGCCGCTCGGGCTGCCCGCTGGCCACCGGGGCGCCGCCCTTCCAGGTCGTCACGGCCTGCGCCAGCTCGAAGGTCACCGGGGCGGCCGACCGGTTGCCCACCTTCGTCTCGACGAGGACCTCGGAGGCGGCCACCCGCGGCGCCACCTGGACCGATTCGATCACCGGGTTGTCCGAGAGGTGGAGCGAGACCTCGTCGTAGATGCCCGGCGTCCACTTCAGCTTCTCGAAGTCGGTTCCCGCCGGGTAGGTGGCGGGCAGGACGCCCGGGTGCGCTCCGATCCGGACGAGGAGCACGTTCTCGCCCCGCCACTTCATTGCCGGCGTGAGGTCGAAGATCCCGGCCGAGAAGCAGCCGGGGTACTCTCCGACCTTCCTCCCGTTGAGCCAGACCGCGGTTCCGAACTGGGCCTTGTTCACGCGCAGCGTCGCCACCGCTTTCGTCGCCGGCGCCGTGAACGTCCGCCGGTACCAGAAGTAGCTCCGCTTCTGGCGCGGAACGCCGGGCGCTGCCACGCGGGCCGACTCGGGCAGAGCCTTCTGCGCGATGCGGTTGGCGACCAGCTCCAGGCTGTCGAAGGCGTCCACGTCCGCGAACGCGGGGGTTGCGTTGTGCACCAGGCCCGGCACGGCCACGGTCGCGCGGAAGACCCTCGGCGCGGGCTCCGCGGCCACGCTGTCCGCGATCTGCCACGTGCCGTTCAGGGGAATGGTGACGCGCTCCGCGTGCGCGGAAGCGACGCCGAGAACCGCGAGAAGGACGGCGAGTGTCACGGCTTTCATCGGGGCCTCCTCAGATCCCCTCGGGACCCTTCTCGACGGAGTCCCTCGGGGTGCTTCACGGCTCGAAGCCTTCCCACAGGTAGGCGACGCGGGCGGGGTCGGAGACCCACTGCAACGCCTCGGGGTCGCGTGCGAACGTGCGGTAGATCGGCTCGCCGGCGACGAGGCCGAGCTCCGGATACCCCCGCGCCCGCCGCTCGACGAGCGGCCGCGGGACGTAGCGCGAGTTGGGCCTCCACTCGATGCGTCCCCCGGCGGTCAGGAGGGGGTGGTGGGCCAGGCCGCCCCGCGCCCGCACCTGGACGTACTCGAACCCGTACTCCCGGTCGCACCACGCGCCGAAGGTCATCGGCTCTCCCGCATCGGCGCTGACGGTGGCATGCGCCCAGCCCGGCGGCACCACCACGACCTCGCCGGGCCCCGCCTCGATCGCTAAGCTGCGGCCCGGGTCGTCGGCGGCCTTCTCCTGCATGTAGACGATGGCCCGCCCGCACCAGATCTCGTAGAGCTCGGGCGGCGACCACCCGCTGTGCGGAGCGACCTCGTGCACGTGGCCCTGGCTGCGGACGGGCTCTTCCCCGAGTCGTCCGGCCGCGTACGTCACGACGCCGAAGAGCAGGCGCCGGCGCAGGAGCTCGGGCCGGTGCTGTTCGCGACCCACGTCCATGACGATCGCGTAGACCGGGTCGGGGCCGGAGCACGCCGGGTCGCGCAGGCTCTTCCGGATCGCGTCCAGCGACCGAAACTCAGGCGAGGGTCCGAACACCCCCGGCCCGTATGCGAAGCCCATCGGCTGGCGCAGTGCCCGCACGTCGAGTCCGGGGTCGAAAACGGCGCGGGCCGTGTCGACGCCGCTCACGCTCGCGTCCTCACGAAGGCCTTGATCGTGGCGCACTCCCTCCCCTCGGCTTCCCCGTGGGGACGGATGGTGTACGGCCCGACCCCGCCGGGGACGATGAACGTCTCCACGTAGTGGACGACGAAGGGGTCGAACGCTCCGCCCGGGCTCTCGATCACCGCCTCCTCGCCCTCGACGAGGTTGAGAACGTTCACCCCGCCGCCGGTGTCGTGCGGCACGGCGCCCGTGAACCAGTGCCGCCGCGTCTCGATGAACTCGCGCTCGTGGAGCCCCGTCCGCTCCTCGCGCCAGCCCTCGCCGGAGCCGAGCGGCTCGATCCGGTTGACCAGCTCGCGCTCCACCCACGAGGTCGTCCGGTCCCACTGGATGTTGGCGGCGCCGTGGTCGATGTGGATCGGCCGGGGCCGGCCGTCGAGGCCCAGCCGATCCCAGTCCCACAGCTTGAACGTGAAGATGTAGGGCGTCGCGCTGATCTCGAGGACCATGCTGTCCTTCCCCGAGCAGTGGACGGTGCCGCCCGGGATCAGGAAGTGGTCGTGCTTCTTCGCCGGCCACTTGTTCACGTAGAGCTCGTCCGGGAAGACGAAGCCGCCTTCCTGCGCGCGGCGCAGGTCGCGGAGCATGGCCGCGCGGTCGATGCCCTCCTTCAGGCCGAGGTACACGCAGGCCCCCTCCCCCGCGTCGAGGAGGTAGTAGCTTTCGTCCTGCGTGTAGTGCATCCCGAAGCGGTCCTGGATGTACTCGGTCAGCGGGTGCACCTGGAGCGAGAGGTTGCCCCCGCCCATCGTGTCGAGGAAGTCGAACCGGATCGGGAACTCGTCGCCAAAGCGCGCGTGGGCTACCTCGCCCAGCAGCTCGCGCGGGTGGCAGAAGACGAGGTCGAGGGCCGGGACCTCGACCCGCGTCGCGCCGAAACCGAGGAGCAGGCTGTTCTCCTCGGGCACGCAGTCGAAGCACCAGGCGTAGTTCGGCGTCTCGCGCGGCAGGTCGCAGACCTCCTTCATCCACTGCCCGCCCCACGGGCCGGGGTCGAAGAAGGGCACGACGCGGAAGGGCCGCGCCGCGGTGAGAGCGAGGCCGCGCCGGAAGTCGTCGCCGGCGATCATCCTGGGCGCCGCGGGGTCGTTCGTGTCCAGGAGCCAGTCGATCCGTTCGAGGAGCGTGCGCTTCAGGCGGTCGGCCACCCGCCAGTCCACGAAGAAGCCCCGCTTGTAGAGCTTCTCGGGGCGATCATGCCGGTCGTGGACGCCCAGGCTCGCGACCTCCTGCCGCCGCTGCCTTCGCTGGATCTCCCACCGGGCGAGGTCGGCGTACACCACGACGTCGGGTGTCGCGACGAGCGTCGCGCCCGGCCCGACCACCAGGACGAGGCCCCGCAGAGCGCCTTCCACCCGCCCGCGCAGGGCGGCCCTTCGCCCGGGCTCGAGGAGGTCGGCGAGGGAGAGGCCGTTCATGCGGCCGAACACCGGGTCGTCGCCGAGGTACCACTCGCACATCCGCTCGATCTCGGCGGCGTCCCGGTACGCCTGCCGCGCGTCCACCACGAGCGCCGGCCGGAGGCCCTCGCCGAACGCCCTCCTCACCTCGTCCACCTGGACACCGGGGTAGCACTCGACGGCGACCACGCAGCGTCGGCGCGAGCGCAAGCCCTGGAGGCGTGCCGTGATCGCGGGCCAACCGACCTCGCAGGCCGCGGCCGGCCCGACCGGGGTAGAGGGCTGCTTGTCGTAGTGGCTCCGTCGCGTCATTCGCCCCCTCAGGCCCCGTCCAGCAGGGGCACCGCGCCGAGGAGAGCGGCCCGGTCGCCCAGCGCCGCGGCGCGGACCACGACCTCGCCCAACGGCGTCCACGCGTGCCGGTGCACGTGGGCCTCGATCGCCGGCAGCACGGCCCCGGCGTTGCGCATCACGCCCCCGCCGATCACCAGCACCTCCGGGTCCCACGCGTGGATCATCGCCACCGCCCCCGCCGCCCAGACGCGCAGGCAACGGTCGCGCACCGACACGGCCACGCGGTCGCCCTCCGCGGCGCAAGCGAAGAGCGCCTCGCAGTCGAGCCGCTCGCGCCGGGCGAGCGCGCTCGCCTCGAAGCCGGGTGTCGCCCGGCAGACGTCGGGCAGGGCCCAGGTCGAGGCCTCCGCCTCGACGCAGCCGACGCCACCGCAGGTGCAGGGCCGGCCGTCGAAGTCGGCCACGAGGTGCCCGCCGAGGACGCCGGCCTGGAAGTGCTGCCCGCGGAGGAGCCGCCCCTCGATCATGGCCACTCCGCCGATGCCGGTCCCGAGGGTCATCATCACCGCGTCGTCCGTGCCCTGCGCCGCGCCCGCGTGGCGTTCGCCGAGGAGCGCGAGGCGCGCGTCGTTCTCGATCCGGAACCGCAGGCCGAACGACTCCCGGCACCACCGCGGCAGGTCCAGCCGGGGCGCGTCGTCGTACTTGGCGTTGGTGGAGAGCACCCGGCCGGCCGTCGAGTCGACGAGCCCGCAGAAGCCAAAGGCGAGGCCCGAGCAGTCCGAGGTCGGGACCCCCGCGCTCGACGCCGCGCGCCGCAGGGCACCGGCGATCGCCGGCAGAGCCCCGCCGAGCCCGCACGCCGCCTCGAGGGAGACCGTCTCGACCGCGACGACCTCGCGATCGGCCACGACCGCGCAGGCGGCGTGGCTCCCTCCCAGGTCCACCGCCAGCGCCCTCACCACGACCGCTCGATCTCCTCGAGGCTGCGCCCCTTCGTCTCCGGCATCACCCGCCAGATGAAGAGGAGGTTCACCACGCTCATCGCCGCGTAGAGCCAGAAGGCGCCGGTCGAGCCGATGGCCTCGACCAGCGTGAGGAAGGTCGCGGTCACCAGGATGCAGGCGAGCCACAGGCAGAGCGTGGCGATGGACATCGCGCGGCCGCGGATGCGCGTCGGGAAGAGCTCCGAGATCACCACCCACACCCCGGGCCCGAGGCCCACCCCGAACGAGGCGACGTAGAGCAGTATCACCACCAGGATCATCGCCGCCGGCGGCGGCTGCAGGCCGAACAGCAGGCCCATGAGGAAGAGCGACACCGCCATCCCGCCCGCGGCGAGCATCATCAGGGGCCGCCGGCCGAGCCGGTCGATCGTCCACAGGGCCACGATCGTCATCAGGAAGTTCACCGTTCCGATGATCACGTTCGCGCCGATCGCCGCCGAGTCGCTCTGCCCTCCCACCTGCTCCTTGAAGATGAGCGCCCCGTAGTAGATGACGGTGTTGATGCCGGTGACCTGCTGGAAGACGGCGAGGAACACCGCGATCCCGAGCGGCTTGCGGAGGCGCTTCTCGAGAAGCTCCCGCAGCGTCCCCGATTCCCCGGCGATCGTGTCGCGGATCTCCGCGAGCTCCAGACGGGCCGGCTCCCCTCCCCCCACCCGCTCGAGGACGGCGAGGGCCTCCGTTTCGCGCCCCGTCTCGACGAGGAAGCGCGGCGACTCGGGCACGAAGAGGAGCGCGACGAAGAACGCGACGGACGGGATCGCCGCGGACGCGAACATCCAGCGCCAGGAGGACGGGCCGGCGAAGGAGAGGAGCCAGTTGACGAAGTAGGCGAGCAGGATGCCGGTGACGATCGCCATCTGGTTGAGCGAGACCAGCCGCCCGCGGATCGCCCGCGGCGAGATCTCGGCGATGTAGAGGGGGGCGAGCACGGAGGCCACCCCGATCGCGAGGCCGCCCACGAGCCGCGCGGCCACGAACTCGCCGAGGTGGCGCGGCACCGCCGCTCCCACCGCCGAGGCGGCGAAGAGCAGGGCCGAGACGATCAGGA
>JBGPQQ010000232.1:0-5948 GCA_041489115.1 Vicinamibacteria bacterium
CCTTCTGCCCGGAGGTGCCGCACGCCTCCTGCGGCCGGCGCGGCGTGTTGAGCCAGACGTCACAGCCCTGCACGAGGGCCCGGCCCACCTCGATGTCGTAGTCCTCGAGGAACACGAGCTTGCCCCGGAACTCCCCGTGGGTCAGCGAGAAGAGGCGTCGCACGACCTCCTGCCCCTCGCGGTCGGCGGAGTGCGCCTTGCCGGCGAACAGGAACTGTACCGGCCGTGCCGCGTCGGAGACGATGGCGCGCAGCCGGTCGAGGTCGGACATGATGAGGAAGGCCCGCTTGTAGGTGGCGAAGCGGCGCGCGAAGCCGATGGTGAGGGCGTGCGGGTCGAGGAGCGCCTCCACCTGCCGCAGCTCGTCGGGGCTCAGGCCGTGGCGCGCCGACTGCACCCGCACGCGCTCGCGCACGAAGCGGATGAGCCGCTCCTTCTGCGCGCGGTGCGCGGCCCAGAGGGCGGAGTCGGGGGCCTCGCGCACCTTTTGCCAGGCCTCGGGCTCGAGCAGCCGCTGCTCCCAGGCCGGGTCGATGTGCTGCGCGTAGAAGGCGCGCATTTCCTGCCCCACCCAGCTCGCGGTGTGGACGCCGTTCGTGACGTAGCCGACGGGCTCCGCCGCGCCGTCCGGGAAGAGATGGCGCCACATGGCGGAGGAGACCTCGCCGTGCAGCCGGCTCACTCCGTTCGTGCTGGCCGCGAGCCGGATCGAGAAGGCGGTCATGTTGAAGTTGCCGTTGTCCGCCCCCAGGTCGAGCACCTCGTCGGGCTCGCAGCCGACGTCGCGGATCCACGGCTCGAGGTGCTTGCGCACGAGCTTGCGGTCGAACGTCTCGTTGCCGGCGGGCACCGGCGTGTGCGTGGTGAAGACCGTCGTGCTCTTCACCGCGGCGAGCGCCTCGACCAGGCTGTCCCCCATCCGCACGCGCTCGCGCGCCCGCTCGAGGGCGAGGAAGGCCACGTGGCCCTCGTTCATGTGCCAGACCGCGGGGTGGATGCCGAGCGCGCGCAGGGCCCGCACCCCCCCGATCCCGAGCACGATCTCCTGGCACAGGCGCATCTCCCGCCCGCGCACGTAGAGGGTGCCGGTGATCGGCCGGTCGGCGGGGTCGTTGAGCGGGATGTCGGTGTCGAGCATGAGCACCGGCACGAGCCCCACCTGCACCTTCCACACCGCGGCGTGCACCACGCGTCCCGGGAGGTCGATGGGCACGGTCAGGACTCCCCCCCCGGGGGCCTGCACCGGGAGGACGGGGAGCCGCGCGAAGTCGTAGTCGGGGTAGGTGTGCTGCTGGAAGCCGTCCGCGTCCACCGTCTGGCGGAAGTAGCCGGAGCGGTAGAGGAGCCCCACGCCGACGAGGGGAACGCCGAGGTCGCTCGCCGCCTTGCAGTGGTCGCCGGCGAGAACGCCGAGGCCGCCGGAGTAGATGCCGAGCGATTCGTGGATCCCGAACTCCATCGAGAAGTAGGCGACCGGCCCCGACATCTCCATGCCCTGCTGGGCGTACCAGCGCGGGCGGCTGCGGTACTCGTAGAGGGCCTGGATGACGTCGGCGTACAGCTTCACGAACTCCGGGTCGGAGAGAAGGCGCATCCACTGCTGGGGCTCGACGTTGATCAGCAGCTGGACGGGGTTGTGGTAGCGCCGCCAGGGCTCGGGATCGACCCGGGAGAAGAGCCGGTTCGCCCGCGGTGACCAGCTCCACCAGTAGTCGTAGGCGAGGTCCCGCAACCGCTCGAGGGTCGGGGGCAGTTCGATGTCGGCTACCTGATGCGTAAGGATGTTCATGAGTTCTAGTGTTTTTCTCGGCGGGTCACCGGGGGGTCCCCCCGATCGGGGCGGGGCGGAGATCGATTCGGCGAGATTATACCCCCTCGGATGTGCCAGGCTGGCTTTCGGGGGCGAGCCCCCGCCTCAGTCGGGGCGGCCCGACTCGACGTAGCGCTTGATCCGGACCCGGCCGTCTCCTTCCACGTGGGTCAGCTCCACGCCGAAGTGGTGCGTGGATGCCGCTCGGACCACGGTGCCCGTCCCCTGGATCCCCTCCTTCTCCTCCGACATCTCGAAGGAGAAGCGCAGGTCCTCGCCCACCTGGAGGGGTTCGCGGCACTCGAGCAGCAACCCGTGGACGCTCAGGTTGAGGGCGCGGCCGCTGAAGCTCAGGCCGCTCTGCAGCCCTCCCTCGAGCGCCATGTCCACGAGGAAGCGGGTGGCCCGGCGCACCGGCACGTGGATGAGGCGCATGAGCCGGTCGTCCCAGTCGTGCCCGGGGGGCAGGGGCAGGATCGCGTTCGCCCCGGCTTCGAGCAGGTCCAGGTGGTCGAAGCCGAACTCCGACCGGCCCAGGGCCACGATCGCGATAGGGCGGGTGATCGGGTCCCGGCGCAGCGCCGCCACGACCCCCGCCGCCCCGGGGAACGCCGGGTCCACGACCACGACGTCGAGGCTCCCCTCGTCCGCGAGGCGGCGGACCTCGTCGGCCCCCGACACGAGGACTAGCTCGACGTTGTGGCGGAAGAGGACGGTGCCGCCCAGCTCGGGGGTGAGGTCGGACGCGGCGACGAGCGCGGCGCGGATCACGGCGGGGCTAACCCTCGAGCTCGCGCAGCCAGGCCTCGGGGAGGGCGTCGCTCGGCATGCGCCAGTCGCCGCGCGGCGAGAGGCTCACCGAGCCGACCTTCGGCCCGTCCGGCATGACGGAGCGCTTCCACTGCTGGGCGAAGAAGCGCCGCAGGAAGACGGCGAGCCAGCGCCTCAGCGTGGGGGGGTCGTACCGGCCGGCGAACGCGTGCTCGGCGAGGAACAGGATCTTGCGCGGCCCCGCCCCCCAGCGCAGCAGGCAGAAGAGGAAGAAGTCGACGAGCTCGTAGGGGCCGACGAGGTCCTCGGTCTTCTGCGCGATCCCGCCGTCCTTCGCCGGGGGGACGAGCTCGGGCGACACCGGTGTGTCGAGGACGGCCCGCAGCAGCTCCCGCTCGGCCTCGCGGGCGTGGTGCGCGGCCACCCATTCGACGAGGCGCCGGACGAGCGTCTTCGGCACGCTGGCGTTGACGCCGTACATCGCGATGTGGTCGCCGGCGAAGGTGGCCCAGCCGAGGGCGATCTCCGAGAGGTCCCCCGTGCCCACCACGATCCCGCCCTCCTTGTTCGCGAGGTCCATGAGGACCTGGGTGCGCTCGCGGGCCTGGAGGTTCTGGAAGGTGTGGCTCTCCCGGTCGGCCGGGTCGAGACCGATGTCCCGGATGTGCCGCTCGCACGCGGGGCGGATGTCGATCTCCCGCAGCTCCGCCCCCGCCGCGGCGGCCAGCCGCCGCGAGCTCTCGAGGGTGCGGGCCGTGGTGCCGAAGCCCGGCATGGTGACGGCCAGGATGCCCGCCCTGGGCAGGCCCAGCAGGTCGAAGGTCCGGACGCACACGAGGAGGGCGAGGGTCGAGTCGAGGCCGCCGGAAAGGCCGAGGACGACGCGCTTCACCCCCACGTGCTCGATCCGCCGCGCGAGGCCGGCGGTCTGGATCGAGAAGACCTCGCGGCAGCGCTCGTCGAGGGTCGCGGGGTCGGCGGGGACGAAGGGGTGCGGGTCGACCGCGCGCACGAGGCGGTGGGGCTCCGGCGCCGGCACGGGCGCGAGGGCCACCGTGCGGTAGACCGGGACGGCGTCGTGGACCGCGTCGGCGAACGAGGTCTGCCGCGCGCGCTCGACGCGCAGGCGCTCGACGTCCACGTCGGTCACGACCATCTCGCCGTCCCGCCGGAAACGCTCCCCCTCGGCGAGGAGGACGCCGTTCTCGGCGACCAGCAGGTGGCCGCCGAAGACCAGGTCGGTCGTGGACTCGTGGACGCCCGCGTTGGCGTAGACGTAGGCGGAGAGGGTGCGGCCCGACTGCTGGCGCACCAGCTCGCGGCGGTACTCGGCCTTCGCCACGAGGTCGTTCGAGGCCGAGGGGTTCAGGACGACGGTGGCGCCCGCGACCGCGTGGCGCGAGCTGGGCGGGATCGGGGCCCAGAGGTCCTCGCAGATCTCGACGGCGAGGGTGACCCCGGGTTCTTCCGGCAGCTGGAACAGGAGTTCCGTGCCGAAGGGAACGACCTGGCCGGCGAGGCGCACCTCGGCCTCGCGCGTCTCCCGCGCCGACGAGAACCACCGCTCCTCGTAGTACTCCTTGTACCCGGGGAGGAATGTCTTCGGCACGACCCCGAGAACCCGGCCCGACTGCAGCACGGCCGCGGCATTGAAGAGGCGGCTGCCCTGCAGCGCCGGCAGCCCCACGACCACGACCATGGAGCGCCGGGCCGTCTCGCGCAGGACCCGCTCGAGGGACCGCTCGGCGCCGCCGACCAGGGTGGTCAGGCTGAAGAAGAGGTCCCCGCAGGTGTAGCCGGTCAGCCCCAGCTCGGGCAGGACGAGAACCTGGACGCCGCCGTCGGCCGCCCGGGCCACGAAATCGAGTGTCGCGTCGGCGTTCCTCTCGGGATCGGCCACCCGCACCGGAGGGCAGGCCGCGGCCACCCGGAGAAAGCCGAAAGGCGCGGTAGTCATGAACGAATCTTAGCGCGCCGGGCCGTCTGGAAGCGAAGCCCGAGGCCACGAGCGATTGTGCAACCCGGGGGGGCTGGGGGGACCCTGGCTCTACAGCCAGGGCAAGCGGGTCCCCCCAGATCAGAGAAAGCCGGGCTCAGCCTAGCCGTTGCGGGTCCCTACCCCGCGTCATCGCCCGCCCCTCACGAGCGTGGACGATCGAGGCTGGCAGGTGCCCCCTGTTGATGGTCCCGGTGTGTTTTGTGAGCCGGATCACTCCGGACACGATTAATATAGATGGCCCCCGACGAGGAAGCCCCGGCACCGCCGGCCGCCGCAGACGCCGACCAGCCGCCGCCGGAGTCGCTGGAGCCGTCGCCCGAGGAGCGGCGCGTCGCGGGGAGCCCCCACGCCGTCGCCGTGAACGCCGCCGTCCTCGCCCTGACCCGCGCCGCGCGGAGCTTCACCCTCTACGACCCCGCGAACAAGGTCGTGCGCACGCTGATCGCCGACTACCGGGACCGCTTCCGCGCGGTCCTGGACGGTTTCGGGCCGCTCGTCCTCGAGGTCCACCCCTTCGAGCTCACCGTCGGCCGGGAGATGGTGTACCTCGAGCGGGACCGCGAGCGCTCGCTCGCCTTCCGCCTCTTCCGCGACGGCGTGCGGAAGGCCGCCTTCGCCGAGGAGACCAGCTGGGACGAGTTGCTGCGGCTCCTGCAGATCCTCTCGATCCGGTACACCGGCGTGCGCCAGCAGGAGGACGACCTCGTGACGCTCCTCCGCAAGGCGGGCTTCGACGGCATCCACGTGGCGGCCATCGAGGGCTTCGTGCCCGAGGAGGAGCAGCAGGAGAGCCCGCTCGACGCCGACATCCTCCGCGGCGCCCGGGAGCGCTACGACCCGCCGCCGCAGTGGGACCTGCCGCTGCCTCCCTTCCCAGAGGCCGCGCCGGTGCGCTACCGGCCGGTGGCGCCGGAGCTCCTGGCGCGGCTGCGCGCCGAGGAGGCGGACGAGACGGTGCCGAAGCACGCGCTCCGCGCGGTCGGCGAGCTGCTGCAGGCGCCGGGGAAGCAGGACCTGCAGGCCGTGCTGGGCTTCGCCCTCGAAGTGCGGGAGTACCTGCTGGTCGAGCAGCGCAATGACCTCCTCGTCGAGCTCGCCCGGCTCGTTCGCTCCTCGCTCGCCGAGACGCCGGATGCGGCGGCCGCCTTCCTGGAGACGTGGCTCGACGCGCGCACCCTCCGCGCGCTCATCGCCACGCTCCGCCCCGACGAGGCCGAGGTCCCGCCCCACCTCGCGGAGCTCCTCGACGCGGCACCCGGGGCGACCCTCGACCACCTGATCGACCTCCTGACCGAGGAGGGCGACGGGCCGCGGGCCGCGCTGCTCCGAGGGCTCGTAGTGCGCGGCTGCCGCCACGCTCCGCAGGCG
>JBGPQQ010000233.1:0-5925 GCA_041489115.1 Vicinamibacteria bacterium
AGCAGCGGGACGAGGAAGATGCGCAGGACGGTGAGCGTGTTCGGCAGGTTCAACGCGCGGTCTTGCAGGCTCAACGCGCGGACTTATAGTGGAAGCCCCGTCGGCCGTCAAGGAAACCGCGGAGGGCGGGCCCGCCGCGGTGGTGCTATGATCCGCGCCCCAGAACCATGAGAGCCGTCATTCTCGCCGGCGGTGAGGGCACGCGCTTGCGTCCCCTCACCCTCACGACCCCGAAGCCCGTCGTGCCCGTGGTCGACCGCCCGTTTCTCCGCCACCAGCTCGACCTGCTGGCCGGGGCGGGGGTCCGGGAGGTGGTCTTCTCCGTCGCGCACCACCCGGAGCGGGTCGAGGCGGTCTTCGGCGACGGGTCGGCCTTCGGCGTCCACATCCGCTACGCGGTCGAGGACACCCCGCTCGGCACCGGGGGCGCCGTCCGCAACGCGCTGCCCCTCCTCGACGAGCGGACGATCGTGCTGAACGGCGACATCCTGACCGACGTGGACCTCGGAGACGTCGTGGCGCGGCACGACGCCGAGGGCGCCTCGGCCACGATCCTGCTCACCCCGGTGCCCAACCCGGCGGCCTACGGCCTCGTCGAGACCGACCCCGAGGGACGCGTCCGCCGCTTCCTCGAGAAGCCCCGGCCGGAGCAGATCACGACGAACACCATCAACGCCGGCATCTACGTGCTCGAGACCCGCATCCTCGACCTCATGCCCGCGGGCGTCAACCACTCGATCGAGCGAGGCTTCTTCCCCGCCCTCCTCGCCCGCGGCGACCGGGTCCTCGGGCCCGTTCATCGCGGCTACTGGATCGACATCGGCACGCCGGAGAAGTACCTGCAGGTCCACCGCGACATCCTGAACCGACGCTTCCCGGTTCCCCTCGACGGGACACCGCGCGCCGAAGGCTTCGTCCACCCGACCGCCCGCGTGGCGGAGGACGCGCTTCTCGACGGGCACTTCTACGTCGGCCCCGGCTGCGAGGTGGAGACCGGGGCCCGGCTCGGGCCGGACGCCGTCCTCGTGGCGGACGTGCGCGTCCGGTCGGGGGCCTACCTGCGGGACAGCGTCCTGTGGCGGGGCGTCGAGGCCGGCCCCGACTGCGAGGTGCAGGGCAGCCTGATCGGCCCCGGCATCCGGCTCGGCCGCGCGAGCGTCCTGCGCAACGCCGTCCTCGGCGAGGGGTCGGTCGTCACCGACTACTCGCGCACCCTGTAGCCGTCTCCCGAAGCAGCCCATGACCGCCATCGACCCCGGCATCTTCAAGGCCTACGACATCCGTGGGCTCTACCCCTCTCAGCTCGACGCCGAGGTCGCCCGGCGCGTGGGCCGTGCCTTCGTCGACTACCTGGGCGCGCGCCAGATCGCGGTGGGACGGGACTGCCGCCTCTCCTCCCCCGCCCTCGCGGCGGCGTTCGTCGAGGGCGCCCGCGCGCAGGGGGCGGAGGTGACCGACATCGGCGTCGTGAGCACCGACATGCTCTATTACCACGTGGCCCGCCACGACCTCGACGGAGGCGCGATCGTCACCGCCTCCCACAACCCGAAGGAGTGGAACGGCGTGAAGATGGTGCGCCGCGGCGCGCTCGCCCTCTCGGGCGACGCCGGGATCAAGGAGATCCGCGAGTGGGTCACCGCCGGCCGCTACGCGGACACCCCGCCCGCCACCGGCGCCCTGCGCTCGGCCACGGTGCGCGAGGGCTACGCCCGCCATTGCCTCGCGTTCGTCGACGTCGCGGCGATCCCCCGTCTCAAGGTCGTCCTCGACCCCGCGAACGGCATGGGCGCGGTGGGGGCCTCGGCCATCTTCGAGCACCTGCCCGTCGACACCGTCCGGATGTACTTCGAGCTGGACGGGACCTTCCCCAACCATCCCGCCGATCCCCTGCTGGAGGAGAACCGGCGCGACATCGTCGAGCGCGTGAGGAAAGAGGGCGCCGACCTCGGCATCGCCTGGGACGGCGACGCCGACCGCTGCTTCTTCGTCGACGACACCGGCGAGTACGTCCCGGGGGACTTCGTCACCGCCGTCCTCGGCGAGGCCTTCGCCTGCCGCGAGCCGGGGGCGAAGATCGTCTACGACGTGCGCGCCTCCCGGGCCGTCACCGACCGCGTGCGCGCCGCCGGCGGCGTGCCTCTCATGAACCGGGTCGGCCACGCCTTCATCAAGAAGCGGATGCGGGACGAGAACGCCGTCTTCGGCGGCGAGGTCTCGGGGCACTTCTACTTCCGCGAGAACTGGTTCGCGGACAACGGCATGATCCCCGCCCTGCTGGTGCTCGAGAAGCTCGGGCGCGAGGGCCGGAGGCTCAGCGAGATCCTCGCCCCCCTGCGGGAGCGCTACCACATCTCGGGCGAGATCAACTCGCGCGTGGACGACGTCGAGCGGGCGCTCGCGCGGATCGCCGAGCGCTACCGCGACGGGCGCATCGGGCGGCTCGACGGCGTCTCGGTGGACTACGACGGGTGGCACTTCAACGTGCGGCCGTCCAACACCGAGCCCCTGCTGAGGCTGAACCTCGAGGCGGCGAGCCCCGACGAGATGCGGCGGCGGCGCGACGAGGTGCTCGAAGTCATCCGCGGCTGACGGCTCCGTCGCCGGGCCCTCCCGTCGTCTTGACCCCGCGCCGGGGGGTAGCTATCATGCCGGGGTCGAGCGCAAGCAGGCGGGCGTAGCTCAGTTGGTAGAGTACGAGCTTCCCAAGCTCGGAGTCGCGGGTTCGAATCCCGTCGCCCGCTCCAACCGCCCCACGCCGCCGCCGGCGTGCCCTCGCGGGAGGATGGCATGGGACTCTTCGGCAAGACCGACGTCAAGCCCGGGGAGGGCGTTCTGCGCCCCCCCGCCCCCGCACCTCATTCCGCGCCGCCCGCCCCCGCGCGGCCCTCTGCCGCCGCGCGGTGCGTGATCGGGCCCAAGACCCAGTTCAAGGGCGAGATCACGGGGACCGAGACCGTCGTGGTCGAGGGCCTCGTCGAGGGAACCATCCGCATCACGGGTCCCCTGCGCGTGAGCCCCGGCGGCACCGTCAAGGCCACGGTCTCCGCGCAGTCCGTCGTGGTCGCCGGCGAGCTCGTGGGCGACTGCCAGGCGACCGAGCGCGTCGAGATCGAGGCGGCGGGACGGCTCATCGGCAACATCCGCGCCCCCCGCGTGGTGATCGTCGAGGGCGCGACCTTCCGGGGCAACAGCGACATGTCCCCCCGCCCGGACGGCGAGAAGGCGTAGGAGAGCCTCTTGGCCAGCACCTTCGGCAACTACGTCGGCGGCCAGTGGACGCCCGCCGCCTCCGGGCGGACGTTCGAGAACCGCAACCCGGCCGACACCTCCGAGCTCGTCGGCGTCTTCGCGGACTCGGGCCCGGAGGACGTCGAGAAGGCGGTCGCCGCCGCCCGCGAGGCCTTCCCCAGGTGGAAGGCGCTCCCGGCCCCCAAGCGGGGCGAGATCCTGTACCGCGTCGCCGAGATCCTCTTGAAGCGCAAGGAGGAGCTCTCGCGCGACATGACGCGGGAGATGGGCAAGGTCCTGGACGAGACCCGCGGGGACGTCCAGGAAGCCATCGACATGACGTACTACATGGCCGGCGAGGGGCGACGGCAGTTCGGCCAGACGACGCCGTCGGAGATGCCGGACAAGTTCCAGATGTCGGTGCGCCAGCCCGTCGGGATCGCGGGGCTCATCACGCCGTGGAACTTCCCGATGGCGATCCCCTCGTGGAAGATGATGCCGGCCCTCATCCTTGGCAACACGGTGGTCATCAAGCCGGCCACCGACACCCCCCTCTCGGTCGTCAACCTCGTGAAGGTGCTCGAGGAGGCCGGCCTTCCGAAGGGCGTCGTGAACATGGTGACCGGGAGCGGGTCGAAGGTGGGATCGCCCCTGATGAGCCACCGCGACGTCGGGATCGTCTCGTTCACCGGCTCGACGGACGTCGGCCGCCGGGTGTCGGAGGCCTGCGCCCCCGCCTTCAAGCACTGCCACCTGGAGATGGGCGGCAAGAACGTCATCATGGTCATGGACGACGCCCGGCTCGACCTCGCGGTCGAGGGTGCGCTCTGGGGCGGCTTCGGCACGACGGGCCAGCGCTGCACGGCCGCCAGCCGCGTCGCCGTGCACGAGAAGGTGTACCGCGAGTTCGTGGAGCGCTTCGCGGCGGGGGCGAAGGGCCTGCGGGTCGGCAACGGGCTCGACCCGAAGACGCAGATGGGCCCGTGCGTGAACGCCTCTCAGCTGGAGACGGTCGAGAGCTACGTGAAGATCGGGAAGGGCGAGGGGGCGAAGCTCGTCGCCGGCGGGAGCCGGCTCTCGGCGGGGCCCCACGCCCGCGGGTACTTCCACGAGCCCACCATCTTCGGCGACTGCTCCCCGAAGATGCGCGTGGCCCGCGAGGAGATCTTCGGCCCTGTCGTGTCCGTGATCCCGGTCCGCTCCCTCGAGGAGGCGATCGAGGTCGGGAACTCCGTGGACTACGGCCTCTCCGCCTCGATCTACACCCAGGACGTCAACAAGGCCTTCACCGCGATGCGCGAGATGTACACGGGCATCTTCTACGTGAACGCCCCCACCATCGGCGCCGAGACCCACCTGCCCTTCGGCGGCACGAAGAACACGGGCAACGGCCATCGCGAGGCGTGCGTCCAGGCGCTCGAGGTCTTCTCCGAGTGGAAGAGCATCTACGTCGACTTCAGCGGAAGGCTCCAGCGGGCCCAGATCGACTGAAACGGGTATACTTCCGCGGGAAATGATGCCCGCGACGGCCCTGGACGACCGCCGGCGTGAGGTCCTGCGGAACCTCATTCAGCTCCACGTCGAGACCGGGGAACCGGTCGGCTCGGAGAGCCTTTCGCGGGCGCTCGACCGCGCCCTCTCCCCCGCCACGCTCCGGAGCATCATGGCCGACCTCGAGGCGCTCGGGTACCTCGACCACCCCCACACGAGCGCCGGGCGCATCCCGACCGACGAGGGCTACCGCGTCTACGTCGACTCCCTGATGGGACGGCGGCCTCTCGCCCCCGGCGAGGCGGAGCGGATCGCGAGCTAGCTCGGCTCCTCGGACGCCTCGGCCGAGCAGACGATGGAGCGCGCCTCGCATCTCCTGTCCCGGCTCAGCCGGCACGTGGGCTTCGTCCTCGCCCCCGACATCGCCCGCACCAGCTTCCGCCACGTCGACCTCGTGGAGCTCGGGCACCCGCGGATCCTCGTGGTCATGGTCTCGGCCACCGGGATCGTCACCCACAAGGTGATCGAGGTGGAGGAGCGGCTCAGCCCCTCGGACCTCCAGGCGTGCGCGAACTACCTGAACGCCCACTTCGCCGGGATGCCCCTCGACGAGATCCGCACGCGCCTCCTCGAGCTGATGAAGGAGGAGAAGGCGCTCTACGACTCGCTCCTCCAGAAGGTGGCGTCCCTCGGCGAGCGCGCCTTCTCCGTCTCGCAGGGGGAGGCGAGCGTCTACCTCGACGGCACCTCGAACATCCTCTCGCAGCCGGAGTTCGAGGATCTCGAGCGCATGCGGGCCCTCTTCCGCACGTTCGAGGAGAGGGGGCGCCTCGTCCGCATCCTCAACGCCTGCATCGCCGGCGACGGCATCCGCGTGCTCATCGGCCACGAGAACCCGGACCCCGAGCTCAAGGACCTGTCCCTCGTGACCGCGAGCTGCTACGTCGAGGGCGCCCCGGGCTTCGGCCTCGGCGTCCTCGGGTCGACGCGCATGGAGTACGCGCACGTCGTCTCGCTCGTGGACCACGTGGCCCGCGCCGTGTCCGACATCCTGAGGGGGAACCGCTCTTGAGCACGAAGGGCAACGGGAACGACGACGATCTCCCCGTCGCCGCGCCGCCCGCGCCGGGTACGGAGGACGGGCTCGCGCCGGCCGGCGACGCGCCGGCCGAGGCGACGGGGCTCGCCGAGCCCGTCCCCGGGGAC
>JBGPQQ010000234.1:0-5898 GCA_041489115.1 Vicinamibacteria bacterium
CTGCACTCCGCCGCCGACCTCCGCGCGGTGCTCGACTCCGGTGTCTCCGCCGGGCGCCTCGCGCCCGAGCGGGCCTCGGCCGAGATCCTCTACAACCGGGCCCGCCCCACGCGCCTCGCGTGGTGGGTGCTGACCCTCTCGCTGCTGCTGTCCGTCGCCGCGATGGTCCTCGAGCGGCGCGCCCTCGACGTCGCGGCGGGCGCCCTGCTGGTCGCCGGGTTCGCGGTCATGAGCTGGGGCATCTGGATGCGCTGGCAGGTGGCCGGGCGAATCCCCGCCTCGAACATGTACGAGTCGCTGCTCTTCCTCGGCTGGGGCGTGGGCGCCTTCGCCGTCGTCGCCACCGTCCTCCTGCGCAACCGCATCGTGGTCCTGAACGCCGCGGCCGGCGCCGCCCTCACGATGGCCCTCACCGATCTCCTCCCCATCGACCGCTTCATCCACCCGATGCCGCCGGTGCTCTCGGGCACGTACTGGCTCGCGATCCACGTGCCGATCATCATGGTCGGCTACGCGGTCCTGGCCCTCGGCATGGTGGTGGCCCACATGCAGATCGGGGTCGAGGCCTTCGCCCCCGCCCGCCGGTCGGTCGCGCTGAAGATGGCCGAGCTGCAGTACTTCTACATCCACATCGGCTCGATACTGCTCGTCGCGGGCATCCTCACCGGCTCGATGTGGGCCGCCTCGTCGTGGGGCCGCTACTGGGGGTGGGACCCGAAGGAGGTCTGGTCGCTCGTGGCCTTCCTCGCCTACATCGCGATCCTGCACGCGCGGGCGGAGCGGCTCATCGGCCACTTCGGGGTCGCGGCCTGGAGCATCGTCGCCTTCCAGGCGATCCTGATGACCTACCTCGGGGTGAACTTCGTCCTCGCCTCGGGCCTCCACTCGTACGGCTTCGGCGACTCGAGCGTGGTGCGAGCCATGGTGGCCATCGCCCTCGTGGAAGCGGCCTTCCTCGGCGTCGCCTGGGCCACGCTCCGCGGGAAGACGCCGGCCTGAGGCGGGCTCAGGCCGTCCAGTCCCAGAGAGCCCGCACGGGGACCGCGTGCAGCCGCGGCCCGAACGGCACCACCTGGTCCCCGGTGTAGAGAAGGATGCCGCGATGGAAGTCGCGGCCGGCCACGTCCGCGAGGGTCTTGAGGCCACGGAAGTCCGCTGGGCCGAGCGAGGCGGCGGCTTTGACCTCCACGCCCACCAGCCGGCCCGACCGGCTCTCGAGGACGAGGTCGACTTCCTGTCCCGCCGCCGAGCGGAAGTGAAGAAGCTCGGGCTGTTCGCGGCTCCATGCCGACTGCTTCCGAAGCTCCATCGCGACGAAGCTCTCGAGCAGCGGCCCGAGCGTGTCACGCCGCTCGCGCAGGCGATGGGCATCCGCGCCCTGGAGATGGGCCGCGAGCCCGGTGTCCGTCAGCATCACCTTGGGGGACTTGGTGAGCCGCTTCCCGACGTTCCGGTACCAGGCGGGCAGGGTCGTGATCAGGAACGTGGCTTCAAGAAAGGCCAGGTACCGCTTGAGCGTCGTCTGCGGCAGTCCGCCTCCACGGGCGAGGTCCGCGTAGTTGAGGAGCGACATCGGCTGTGACGCGACGAGCCCGAGGAGACGCGGCAGGGCCGCGAGGCCTTCGATGCTCGCGAGCTCACGGATGTCGCGCTGGAGGATCGTCGTGAGGTAGGAGCCGTACCACGGGGCTCTCCGGGCCTCCGGTCTCCGGGACACGATCTCGGGATAGCCGCCGCGGGCCACCCGCTCCGGGAGGCCGACCGCGCTTCCAGAGGCCGGGCCCAGCGGAGGGAGGTTCTCTCCGAACGCGATATCGACGAAGGCCTCGCGAGTACCCTCGATCTCGCCTTGCGACAGGGACCACAGCGTCAGTATCTGCATGCGGCCGGCGAGCGACTCGGAGAGCTTCGGAACGAACAGGACGTTGGCCGACCCGGTGAGGAGGAAGCGGCCGGGGGTCTGGTCTCGATCGACCGTCAGCTTGATGGCGGACAGGAGCTGGGGTACGCGCTGAACTTCGTCGATCACGACGGGGCCCTGGAGCCCACTGACGAAGCCGACGGGGTCGGAGTGGGCCGCGGCGTGCACCGCGGCATCGTCGAGGCTCAGGTACTGGCGGGGCGGATCGGATTCCCCGGCGAGCTGCAGCGCGAGTGTCGTCTTGCCCACCTGCCGGGCACCGTTGAGGAGGACAACGCGGGACTCGCGTAGCGCCTCCCGAACGGGCCCCGACAGGTGGCGTCCGAGCATGCTTGATTATCGCCGGTTAGCGGCTGATATTCAACTATTACATGGCTGTTTTTCCAGCACCGCCCTGGGTCAGGCCGGCTCGCCGGCGGCGCGCTCCAGCGCCTTCACCACCGCGCAGATGTCCTCGCGGCCGTAACCCTGCGCGCGCGCGGCCTGGAAGACCTCTCGGATCGCGGCGAGGCCCGGCATCGGCACCTTGAGCGCCGAGGCCTGCTCGAGCATCAGGCTCTGGTCCTTGACCAGCAAGTCGATCGCGAAGTGCTCCTGGAAGTCACGCTTCGAGATCGCGCTGCCCTTGAACGCGTAGTAGGGCGAGGCGTAGCCCGAGGCCTGGATGACCTCGACGATCGTCTCGATCGAGAGGCCGGCCCGGCGCCCGACGACGATGCCCTCGCAGAGCGCCTCGAGCATGAAGGAGATGACGCTGTTGCCGATGAGCTTCACCGTCGAGCCCTGGCCCATCCCGCCGCAGTGGATGGCCTTCGTGCCCATGGCCATCATCACGGGCAGCAGCTCCTCGTGGACGGCCGCGTCGCCCCCGGTCATGAACAGGAGCGTGCCGTTCTCGGCCCCGTTCTTCGAGCCGGTCACCGGCGCCTCGAGCGCGTCGGCCCCGCGCTCGCGCAGCGCCGCCTGCACGCGCCGGGTCGTCTCGGGGCTCACCGTGGAGCACTCGAGGTAGCGGAAGCCGGGCCGCGCGGCCCCGAGGAGGCCGTCGTCCGCGAAGACGAGCCGCTCGACCGCGGGGGGGTCGGCGACGCAGGCCACCACCACGTCCGAGCGCTCGGCCAGCTCGAACGGGGTCCGGGCCGCCGCCGCCCCCTCCTTCACGAGCGGCTCGCAGCGCTCGGGCGTGCGGTTCCAGACGGTCGTCGGGAAGCCCTTCTTCAGGAGGTTGCGGGCCATGCGGCTCCCCATGAGGCCCAGCCCCGCGAACCCGATCCGCTTGCTCATGTCGCGATCTCCCTCGATACCGGTGACGGCCGAAGGTTATCAGACGACCCAGGGCCCTGGCGGCGCTGGGCTAGAATGCCAGAGGGGCTTTCTCTCTCGATGCTGGCTGCGGTCCTCGTCTTCGCGTTCTTCCTCGTCGGAGCCCCGGCCGGAGTGGCCCAGACGCCACCGGCGGTCCCGCCGCCGGAGGCGCGCGGCGAGAACGATTTCCACGCGCTCCTGGGGCTCGCCGTCGCCGCCCAGCAGGCGGGCGAGCTCGAGCGGGCCGTGTCGCTCTACGAGCGCGTGCTCGCGTCGATCGGCGACGAGCCCCGCATTCTCTCCAACCTCGGCGCCGCCTACGCGCGCCTGGGCCGTTATCCCGAGGCCGTGCAGCGGTACGAGCGGGCGCTCGCTCTTTCGCCCTCGGACACGCCGATCCGGCAGAACTTCGCTCTCGCCCTCTACAAGACCGGCGAGCTCCAGAAGGCCGCCGAGGAGGCGGCCCGGATCGTCGCGGCCCAGCCGGGCAACGAGGCCGCGACCCTCCTGCTCGCCGAGTGCCGCGTGCGCCTCGGCGAGAACGACGCGGCGGTGAGGCTGCTGCAGCGGGAGGACGGCCGTCCGCCCGAGGGGCGCGCCGCCGCCTACCTCCTCGGGACGGCCCTCCTCGCCGCCGGCCGCGTCGGCGAGGCCCAGGCCGTTCTCGACGGCGTCCTCAAGGACGACTCCGCCGAGGCCCACGTGGTCCTCGCCACGATGCTCGTACGCGACGGCGACTGCGGGAAGGCGCGCCCGGAGATCCGTAAGGCCCTCGAGATGAACCCTCAGCTCCCCTTCGTGAACTACCTCCACGGCAAGTGCCTCATGGCGGACGAGGTCAACGACTGGAAGGGAGCGGCCGAGGCCTTCCGCCGCGAGCTCGCGCTGAATCCCAGCCACTTCGAGGCGAACCTCCTCCTGGGCGAGCTCCTGCGCCAGGAGGCCCGTCACGAGGAGGCGCTGCCCTACGTCGAGCACGCGGCGCGGCTGCACGGCGACGATCTCGCGGTCCAGTTCTCGCGGGGCGCCCTGTACTTGGCGTTAGGCCGGACGGAAGAGGCCCTGCCGCTCCTCGAGCAAGTGGCCGTCGCCGTCCCCGAGCACATCCAGGCCCACGTGCAGCTGGCCGTCGCGTATCACCGGCTCGGCCGGACGGCGGACGCCGCGCGCGAGCGCGAGACCGTCGGCCGGCTCCTGGCCCAGAGCGAGAACCATTTCTTCAGCACCGCCAGCGAGGGGATGGCCCGGCTCATCGGGAAGAAGGCTCCCGAGGCCGCCCCGGCGCCCGTCAGGCCCTGAGAGCGCCCGAGCTACGGCTCGTCCCCGCCGCCCCAGGCGGTGTGCGGGCAGATCTCGCGGAACGGGCACTGGCCACAGGCCATCCAAGTGGGTTTCGCCGGGAACTCGCGCCTTCGGATGGCCGCGGAGGCCGCGCGGATCCGTTCCTCGGTTGCCACCGCCGCCTCCGCGGTCGGCCGGCGCCCGGCCGCGAGCCCTGACTCGAGGAAGCGCAGCTCGACCCGCTCGGGCAGCCGGCCCTTCGTCTTCAGGCGCGCGAGCGCATAGATGTCGAGCTGTAGGCTCTCCTTCGCCCGCTTCTGGGCGGCCTTCTCGTCGCGGACGTCTCCCGTCTTGAAGTCCACGATCGCGACCTCGCCGTCCTTCTCGATCACGAGGTCGTAGCGGCCCTGCACGCGGTTCCTCTCGAGGGCGAACGCGAACTCCTCCTCGACCGCCGTTGGCGACCAGGGCGCCTTCGCCTCTTCCGCGTGGAAGCGCCGGAGTATCGCCTCCCCGGCGCGAAGCCGCTCGTCCTCGTGCTCGCGCGAGAGGAAGCCCTCCGAGACCCACGCCGAGCGGAACGCCGCGACGAGGTCGTCCGCCGAGAACGGCCGGCTCGCCAGCCGCGCCTCGAAGTGCCGCCGCACCGCCTCGTGGACCGCGTGCCCGTAGACGACCGCGTGGTGGGTCAGCAAAGGCACCCGCAGGACGTGGACGTAGCGGTACTTCAGAGGGCACGTCTCGTAGTCGTCGATCTGCCCGTAGGACAGGCGCAGCAACTCGTCCTCGGGGATCGGGGGATCGCCACCCGGCGCGGGCTCGGGCGCCGGCGCGTTCCGCGCGAGGGCCTCCAGGGGCGAGGTCCTCCTCGACACGGGCCTGGGCGAGGGCAGGTCGAGCGCCTCAACCACGAACCGTGAGACCTTCCGCGCGCGCGAGGTGCCGTAGTCGCTGGCCGAGGTGAGCACCAGCTCGTCGCGCGCCCGGGTCATGGCGACGTAGAAGAGCCGTCTCTCCTCCAGGAGATGGCCATTGCCGCCGCCGGTGAGCTCTTCCTTCACCAGCTCCTCGGGCAGCGACAGCGGATCGCCCCGCCGCTGGAGGGGGAACTTCGACTCGGCGCAGCCCACGAGGAAGACGGCCGGGAACTCGAGGCCCTTCGCCTTGTGGACGGTCAGGACGTGCACCGCGTCCTCGTCGAGGTCGGCCTCGGCCACCGCCGGGTCGTCCCCCGCCTCCCGCAGAAGGTCGAGGTGGGCGACGAAGGCCGGAACCCGGTCGTGCTCGGCCACGTCGCCGTAGGCCTTCACCGCCTCGAAGAAGCGGGCGATGTTCTTGACCTTCGCCTCGGCCTCGGCCGAGGACTCCTTGGCCAGCCGCCCCAGAAGACC
>JBGPQQ010000235.1:0-5864 GCA_041489115.1 Vicinamibacteria bacterium
CTCGTCGGAGGTCGCAGCGGCTCGGAGGATGGCCTCTCTCAGCAGGTCTCGATTCGTCAGGCTGACGCCGAGCACGGACTCGAACACGCGGGCTTTGTGCCGGCCTTCTCGATGCAGCGTGCTGAGGACGTAGTCCTCCAGCTTGCGGCCGAGGTCGGCTCGGTCACCGTTCGGGAGCTTCACCGCGCATCCATGTGCCACGCCCAGCGGATGGTGTCAATCCGCCCTGGGGCTGAGAAGCCTCGTCGCTGAGCCGAATGGCTCATTGAGGCCGCTCGGTGCGGGCGCATCATTCAGGGAGATTCCGCGGAGTTCTGCCTTGTCCCTTCCCGCCGGCACACGGCTCGGGCCGTACGAGATCCTCGACCTCGTCGGGGCCGGGGGGATGGGCGAGGTATACCGCGCGCGGGACCCGCGTCTCGTGCGCGAGGTCGCGATCAAGGTGCTGCCCGCCGAGGTGGGCGCCGAGCCCGAGCGCCTCCGCCGCTTCGAGCAGGAAGCCCGCGCCGTGGCCGCCCTCAACCATCCGAACATCCTGACCGTCTTCGACGTCGGCACGCACCCAGGCGCCGAGGCCACGCCCGCGGGTTCCTCGACCACCGGCTCCCCGGCCGCGGCCACTCCGTACGTCGTGATGGAGCTGCTCGAAGGCGAGACGCTGCGCGAGATGGTCTCGCGCCGCGCCCCCACCCAGCGCCAGGTCCTCTCCTTCGCTCTCCAGGCGGCACGAGGCCTCGACGCGGCGCACGTGAAGGGGATCGTCCACCGCGACCTCAAGCCCGAGAACGTCTTCGTGACGACGGACGGGCGGGTGAAGCTGCTGGACTTCGGCCTCGCGAAGCAGCTGGACCGCCTGACGGCGGCGAGCGTGGAGCCGACGGCGTCGTCGCCGACCGGGGCGGGCCAGCTGGTGGGGACGGTGGGGTACATGTCGCCGGAGCAGGTGCGTGGGCTTCCGGTGGACGCGAGGACGGACGTGTTCTCCTTCGGGGTGCTGCTGTACGAGCTTCTCTCGGGGAAGCACCCCTTCAGGCGGGAGACGGCGGTCGGGACGCTGACGGCGATCCTGGAGGACACGCCGACGGAGCTCGTGGGGCTGGGGCGAGGGATACCGCCCGCGGTCAGCGGGATCGTGCGGCGGTGTCTCTCGAAGGGGCGGGAGGAGCGGTACCCCTCGGCGCACGACCTGGCGGTGGCGCTGGAGGCGGTGCTCCAGGCGCCGGCGGGGGCGGCGAGCCTCCAGGAGGTGGAGGAGAAGAGCCCGTACCCGGGCCTCTCGAGCTTCACGGAGAGGGACGCGGCGCACTTCTTCGGCCGGGAGGCCGAGATCAGGGCCCTCTGGCAGCGGCTGCAGAACCGCAAGCTCCTGGCCGTCATCGGCCCCTCGGGGACGGGCAAGACGTCGTTCGTGCGCGCGGGTGTCATCGCGGCGGCTCCGGAAGGATGGCGGTGCCTGTGGGTGAGCCCCGGCAACCGGCCCTTCCCGGCGATGGTGCGGGCGCTCGTGCCGGAGCTGTCGAGCGACCCCGAGACGCTGCAGCGGCTGGTGGGGGCGGAGACGAACGACGAGCTGGTGGGGGCGATCGGCCTGTGGCGGCGGCGCCACGGGGACGTGCTTCTGGTCGTGGACCAGTTCGAGGAGCTGTTCACGCTCAACCCCAGGGAGGTCCAGGAGCGCTATGCGGCGCTCCTCGGCCGGCTCGCCTCCGAGGCCGACGTGCACGTCCTCGTCTCCCTGCGCGACGACTTCCTGATGCGCTCGCAGGAGCAGCCGCCGCTCCGTCCGGTCCTCGGCGAGCTGACCGCCCTCCTGCCGTTGTCCGTCGAGTCGCTCCGGCGCGCCCTCCTCGAGCCGGCGAAGGCACGAGGCTACCGCTTCGAGGACGAGGCCCTCGTCGGCGAGATGGTGGAGTCGGTCGAGGGAGCGCGGGCGGCGCTGCCGCTGCTCGCGTTCGCCGTCTCGCGGCTCTGGGAGAAGCGGGACCGGGAGAGGAAGCTCCTGACCAGGGCCGCCTACGAGGAGATCGGCGGTGTCGCGGGGGCGCTCGCCCAGCACGCGGAAGCCACGATGGACCGCATCGGGGCCGAGCGGCAGGGGATCGTGCGCGAGGTCTTCCGCAACCTGGTGACGGCGCAGGGGACGCGTGCGGTGGCGGAGCGGGAGGAGCTGCTGTCGGCCTTCCCGGAGAGGAAGGCGGCCGAGGAGGTGCTGCGGGAGCTGATCGACGCGCGCCTGGTGACGAGCTACGAGGTGGAGGGGCGGGAAGGGGAGCCGAGCCACCATCGGATCGAGGTCGTGCACGAATCCTTGCTGAAGGCGTGGCCGCGGCTCGTGCGGTGGCAGGCGCAGGACGAGGAAGGGGCGGTTCTTCGCGACCAGCTCAAGCAGGCGGCGCACCTGTGGGAGGAGAAGGGGCGGACGAGCGACCTGTTGTGGACGGGGACGGCCTTCCAGGAGTACGTGCTGTGGCGTGGGCGGTACGCGGGGGCGCTGACCGCGCTCGAAGAGGACTTCGCGCGCGCCATGGCGGACAAGGCGCGGCGCCGGAGACGGCTCCTCACGGCGGGTGTCGCCACCGTGATCGTGGCGCTCGCCGTGGTGGCGATCGCGATCGGCATCTCCCGCCGCCAGGCGACGAGGGCCCGGGACCAGGCGCAGGCCGAGGCGCTGCGCGCCGAGGCGGGCAAGCTCCTCGCCCTCGGACGGACGTACCTCGAGGCCGACCCCACCGCTGCCTTGGCGCATGCGCGCGGGAGCCTCGGACTCTCCGACACGCACGAGGCGCGGACGTTCGCGCTCGAGGCCCTGTGGCGCGGGCCCGTGGCCCGGATCCTGCCCCTCGACCAGGCCGCGAGACTGTTGCAGCTGCCGGAGGATGCGGGCGGGATCATCCGGACCACGATGAGCCCGGACGGTCGCTGGTTCGCGGCGACGACGGCAGGCCAGCGCCGGATCCTGCTCTTCCCGAGCGATGGCGGTCCGCCCCGAGCCCTGTCCCTGCCACCGGACTCGACCACCGGTGGTGTGCTGGCGTTCGGTCCCCACTCCGACCTCCTGATCACGCCAGGATCGGGCCAGACCCTGAGGTTCTGGTCCCTGCCCGGCCTGCGCGAGATCCGCACCGTAGCGCTGGGGGCCGGGCTCGAGTCGTGGTGGGGCACGGTGGGGGGCGAGAAGCTCGTGGTCGGCACGAAGAGGTCCCGGGACTTCGTGTCGCAGGTGCTGACCCTTCCCGACGGAGAGCCCAGGGTGGTCGCCGTGTACCCTCCAGGTGAGGCGAACTGGCCCGATGTGGATCCCACGGGCACCCAGGCCCTCGTCTCCCGGGGCCGGGCTGTCGGCCTGCACTCTCTCGACGGCACGAATCGCCTGCGGATCCTGGGGCGGACCCGGGAAGGTCCCTTCGCCATCGTGTACTCGCCGCGCGGGGACCTCGTGGCTTCGACCGAGGCGTCCGGCGAGACCCGGATCTGGTCGACGGCCGAAGGAGCGAAGAACCCCGTCCGCTTCCTCCAGGGTCCCGAGTACCGCGCGAGCTCGGAGACGCGATTCGAGCCGCAGGGACGCCGCGTCAGCCAGGTGGGTCCCAACGGCATCCAGGTTCTCTGGGACCTGGAGGAGGTTCCCGACGCCCGGCCTCTCGTGCTCGGCCGCCCCGGGCCGGGCCTCCAATGGATGACGTGGGATCCGGGTGGCCGGTGGCTGGTCGTGGGTGCCCTCGGCCGGACGACGATCGAGTTCTGGCCCGTCTCGAACCCCCGGCGGCGGGTGCTCCCTGGGCCCGCCGCCGCCTTCTCGCTGGCTTTCACGCCCGACGGCCGCTGGCTGGCCACCTGCAGCTTTGGCAAACCGGCGCGCCTCTGGCCTCTGAACGCCAGAGACGGGAGCGCGAGAGACCTCGACCACTCAGACCCCTGCAGTTCACTGGCGATCCACCCCACGGGCGGCCAATTCCTTGTGGCGTCCTACCCGGATAGGGTCCTCTTCTATCCGACCCCCGGCGGACCGGCGCGGCTGCTCACCGCTCGATTCGGCCAGGTTTCAACCGGCGCCGCCGCTCTCGATTCGCAGGGCCGCCAGGCGGTGGTCACTCCGGGCAACCCGTTCGGTCCCATCAGAGATCCGGCGCAGCGCCTCCTGCACGTGTGGAACCTGCCGTCGGGGCGAGAGCAGGACTACTCGGTCGCCCACGTGACCGACGCCGACTGGGCTGGATTCGGGGACATGGCGTTCGCGCCGGACGGAAGCCTGTACGTGTCGGGAGGGGGCGGCGTCCGCCGGCTCTCTCTTCCCGCCGAGCCGGGCGGCGCCGTTTCGAGCAAGACGGTGCACGTGGCCAGAGACTCGCGGCTGGACCTCTGCAACGACCGGAATCTCCTTCTCGTGCTGGGGACCCAGGGGACCAGCACCCTCTACGAGGAACTGCTCCTGCTCGACCTTGCGGGACACACCTCCCGCCGGATCACGACGCACGGCGCACGCCTGTCGGTCGGTCGCCTGTCGCCCTCCGGCCACATTCTCGTCACCGGGGACAAGGACGGCGTCGTGCGTGTCGGGCCCGTGGCCGGCGCGGAGCCCCACCTGCTATTCGGCCACCAGGGGCCGGTGACCGCCCTCGCCATCTCGCCCGACGAGCGCTGGATCGCCTCGGTGAGCGACGATTCCATCTCCCTCTGGCCCATGCCCGACGTGACGAAACCGCCGCTCCACACGCTGCCGCACGCGAAGCTGATGGCGACCCTCGATGCGCTCACGAACCTGCGCGTCGTACGCGACCCGTCCTCGGCCACCGGCTGGAAGACAGAGGTCGGCCCCTTCCCCGGCTGGAAGGACGTGCCGACCTGGTGAGGCGCCGCTCGGCGACGGGGCCGTGGTAGTAAGATGACCGCGACCATGGCGGCAGGAACAGGCGGTTCGACTCCCGCAGTGGCCATCGATGCCGCGCTTCGGGAGATCGTCGATCGGATCGTGAAGGGCTTCTCCCCGCGAAAGATCATCCTCTTCGGCTCGAGGGCTAGAGGGACGGCCGCTGCCGAGAGCGACGTGGACCTCATCGTCGTAACCGATCGCCCGGGCTCGCGGCGGCAGCAGGCCGTGGCGATCGATCTGGCGCTCGCCGACATCCGGGTGGCCAAGGACGTCCTGGTGGTCGGGATGGAGGAGCTCGAGCGAGACCGGGACGTCGTGGGGACGATCGCGTACCCGGCGTGGCGCGAGGGCATAGTCCTCTATGACCACGCGGTCTGAAGCCCTCCGCGTCGCGCGCCGCTGGATCGCGAAAGCCGAGGAAGACCTGGCGGCCGCCGAGCGCCTGCTCTCACTCGACGACTCCCTGGCGGCAGTGGTCTGCTTCCACAGCCAGCAGGCCGTCGAGAAGCTGCTCAAGGCGCTTCTCGTCTTCGCCGGCGTCCCGTTCGCGCGGACCCACGACGTCATTCAGCTCGTCCAGATGCTGCCTGGCGATCTGGCCCCGTCCATCCCCCTCGCGGACCTGGCGCCGCTCAACCGGTACGCAGTCGAGGCCCGCTACCCGATCGGCGAGGAGCCGCTCACTGGCGACGAGGCTCGAGCCGCGATCGCAGTCTCGCGACGGGTGCGCGAGGTGGTGCTCCAGGCCTTCGGCCCTGCCTCACCCTCGGCCTGAGCCGGGATTCGCCGGCCGGGCGCTGAGCCGAATGGCTCATTGAAGCGGCCCGTTGGGGGCGCATCATTCGGGCGGATTCCGCCGAGCCATGTCCCTTCCCGCCGGCTTGCGGCTGGGGCCGTACGAGATCCTCGACCTCGTCGGGTCCGGGGGGATGGGCGAGGTGTACCGGGCGCGGGACCCGCGTCTGGGGCGCGAGGTCGCGATCAAGGTTCTGTC
>JBGPQQ010000236.1:0-5863 GCA_041489115.1 Vicinamibacteria bacterium
AGGAGGGCGACGAGGTCCTCGGGAAGGGTCGTCTCGTCGAGGGCGGCCCCGACCGAGCCGTCCGCGTACGACCGGAGGTTGACGCCCTTCGCCCGCGCGCGCTCCACGACGGCCCGGCCCTTCTCGGGCGAGGTGCGCACGCGCAGCGTGTCGAAGAAGGGCGCCGTTCCCGCGTCGAAGCCCAGGCGCCGGAGGCCCCGCTGCAGGACGCGGGCGAGCGCGTGCACGCGCCGGGCGATCGCCCGGAGGCCGTCCGGCCCGTGGTAGACGGCGTACATCGAGGCCATGATGGCGAGCAGCACCTGGGCGGTGCAGATGTTGCTCGTGGCCTTGTCACGGCGGATGTGCTGCTCGCGGGTCTGGAGGGACAGGCGGTAGGCCGGCCGGCCCTCGGCGTCCTTCGAGACGCCGACGAGCCGCCCGGGCATGTGCCGCTTGTGCTCGTCCTTCGTGGCGAAGAAGGCCGCGTGCGGCCCGCCGTAGCCCATGGGCACGCCGAAGCGCTGCGCGGAGCCGAGCGCCACGTCCGCCCCGAGCTCCCCCGGCGAGCGGAGGAGAGTGAGGGCCAGGAGATCGGTCGCCATCACCAGCAGGGCCCCGGCGGCGTGGGCGCGCTCGGCGAAGCCCGTGAAGTCGCGGACGACGCCGTCCGTGGCCGGGTACTGCACGAGCACGCCGAACAGTTTCTGCCCGGCGAAGTCGATCGCCTCGACCGGGCCCACGTGCACGCGGATCCCGAGGGGCTCCGCCCTGGTGCGCACGAGCGCGATCGTCTGGGGGTGGCAGTCCTCGGCCACGTAGAAGCCGTCCAGGCCGGCCTTCGCGACCGCCCGGCAGAGCGTCATCGCCTCCCCGGCGGCGGTGGCCTCGTCCAGCAGCGAGGCGTTGGCGAGGGGCAGGCCGGTGAGGTCGGCCACCATCGTCTGGTAGTTGAGGAGCGCCTCGAGCCGGCCCTGTGCGATCTCGGCCTGGTAGGGCGTGTACTGCGTGTACCAGCCCGGATTCTCGAGGACGTTGCGCAGGATGACCGCGGGCGTGTGGCAGTCGTGGTAGCCCATGCCGATGAAGGACCGGAAGACGCGGTTCTTCGCCGCCTTCTGTCGCAGCTCGGCGAGCGCCTGCTCCTCGCCGAGCGGGGCGGGCAGGGAGAGCGCCCGGCCGAGGCGGATGCCTTCCGGCACCGTCTCCGCCACGAGGGCGTCGAGCGAGACAACGCCCAGCGACTTCAGCATCTCGGCCCTCTCCGCCTCGCCGGGGCCGACGTGGCGGCGGACGAAGTCGGCGGGCGGCTCCAGCAGGGCGCGCGCCTCGGATGGGGTGGCGGTCACGGAAGAGGAGCGATCGGACAAGGGAATCCTCGGTTCAGGGAAACGGGCGGCGGCGGAATGCGGCGAGCCGGCGCGTGGCTTACTTGGCCTCGCTCGCCACGAGGGCCTCGTAGGCGGCGGCGTCCATCAGCGCGCCCGCCTCGGCCGGGTCGGTGATCTTCAGCACGATCATCCAGGCCTGGCCGTGGGGATCCTTGTTGATCGTCTCGGGCTTGGAAACGAGGGCGGCGTTCACCTCGACGACTTCTCCGCCGATCGGCGAGTACAGCTCGGAGACCGCCTTCACCGACTCGACGGTGCCGAACTGCTCGCCCGCCTTCAGGGAGCGGCCCACCTCGGGCAGCTCCAGGAAGACGACGTCGCCGAGCTGCTTCTGCGCGTAGTCGGTGATCCCGACGCGGCCGTGGTCGCCCTCGACCTTGATCCACTCGTGGTCCTTCGCGTAGCGGAAGTCCTGGGGGTACATGGATGCGCCTCCTGGGGGTCCTAGCGCGGACGCTTGTAGAACGGTGTCGCCACCACCCGCGCCGCGGTGCGGCGGCCTCGGATCTCGACGGCGAGCTCCGTGCCCACGGCGACGCGGGCCGAGGGCAGGTAGCAGAGACCGATGCTCTTCTGCAGGAACGGGGCGTACGTGCCGGAGGTGACGGCGCCCTGGGCCACGTCGCCGAGGAAGACCGGGTAGCCGTGGCGCGGGATTCCCCGCTCGGCCATCTCGAAGCCGACCAGCTTCCGCGGCGCGCCCTTCGCCTTCTGCTCCGCGAGCACCGCGCGGCCGCTGAAGTCGCCCTTGGCCTCGTCGAGCGAGACGATCCAGCCCAGGCCGGCCTCGATGAGCGTGGTCGTCTCGTCCATGTCGTTGCCGTACAGCATCATCCGGGCCTCGAGGCGGAGGGTGTCGCGCGCCCCGAGGCCGGCGGGCAGAAGGCCGTGGGGTTGGCCCGCCTCGACGAGGCGGCGCCAGAGCGCGGGCGCCGCGTCGGGGGCGACGAAGATCTCGAAGCCGTCCTCGCCGGTGTACCCGGTCCGGGCCACGATCGCCTCGACCCCGTTCACCGTGCCCTCGGCGAAGTGGTAGAAGGCCACCTGCTTCAGGCCGATCGGGGTGAGCCCCTGGAGGATGGCCTCGGCCTTCGGTCCCTGGAGGGCCAGCAGCGCGAAGTCGTCGCTGCGGTTCGCGAGCGCGCAGCCCGAGGGCGACTGCGACTGGAGCCAGCCCCAGTCCTTCTCGACGTTGGCGGCGTTCACCACCACGAGGTAGCGCTCGGCGCCGCGGCGGTAGACGATGATGTCGTCCACGGGGCAGCCGGCGGGCATGGGGAGCGCGGTGTACTGCGCCTGCCCGTCCACGAGCCTCGCCACGTTGTTCGCGGTCGTCCGCTGGAGGAAGGCGAGGGCCCCGGGGCCCTCGACCTCGAACTGGCCCATGTGGGAGACGTCGAAGAGGCCGGCGGCGGTGCGGACGGCGGTGTGCTCGGCGATGAGGCCCGAGTACTCGACGGGCATGTCCCACCCGCCGAAGGGCACCATCCTGGCCCCGCTCTCCCGGTGGACGGCGTTGAGGGGTGTTCGGCGGAGTTCGGCCATCGGACGAGCAGGCACGCTATCACAGGGCCGCGAAACCGGTCAACGACCGGCCACCACCTTGATTCCGAAGGAGTTGTCGTCTAGCCTCGCCTCGTGGCTCCGGCCTACCCCGTCACGTGCTGGAACTGCCTCGGCGAGTTCGACGCCGTCGGCGCGGTCTGGTGCTCGGACGACCCCAAGAGCCCGACGAAGGTGTGCCCATTTTGCCTCCACTGCTTCTGCGACGCGAGCGCCGAGTACAAGCGGCAGTTCTGGCGGCACGCTCCCGCGCCGCTCGTCGAGGAGCTCCAGACCCTCGGCAGGAGCCAGGACCGGCTGGGCGACATCCTCATCCGGCTGAAGAAGATCACGACCCCGCAGCTCCTCGAGGCCCTCGTGGAGCAACGGGAGACGGGGCGGAAGCTCGGCGAGATCCTCGTCGCCCGGCGCTTCGTGGGCCGCGAAGACCTGGACGCGGCGCTGCGCTCGCAGGGGGTCACCCGGCTCACCGACACGAAGGGGGGGAGCGAGGCGGGTGCCGTCTACTGGCCGCAGAGCAACCCCGACAGCGTGCTCGACTACCTGCTGGCCCTCGGCGCCCGCAAGCGCGCCTCCAGCGTGAGCCTCGAGCCGCAGCCGGAGCACGTGGCGGTGCGCTATCGCATCGACGGCTTCGCCTTCCGCGTGGACCCGGTGCCGAAGGCCTTCGAGGCGTCGCTGGAGCGGGCGGTCTTCGCGATGTTCGGCCTCGACCCGGCGAGGCGGGGGCGGCCGCAGACCGGCCGCGCCACCGCGCATCTCGGGGAGGACGACTTCGACCTCGTCGTCCAGACGGTGCCGGGGGCGCAGGGCGTGGGCGCCACCGTCAAGCTGGTCAACCGGGCCACCTTCATCAAGGACTTCGCGACTCTCGGCCTCGAGCTCGAGGACCGCGTCCGGCTGGTGGAGGAGATCCGCTCCGGCCTCGGCCTCATCCTCGTCACCTCCCCCGCCTACAACGGCGCGAACACCACCTCGTACGCGATCATGAGCTTCCTCGCCCAGGGCCAGCGCGACGTGCTGTCGATCGAGTCGCCCGTCCGCTGGACGATGGACGGGGTCCGGCAGGTCGAGGCGGAGGAGGGCCCGCAGGGGCCGAAGATGGAGGAGACGCTGCGCGCGATGGTGGCGGTCCGGCCCGACGTGCTCATGCTGTCCACGATCCCCGACTACGGCACGGCCCTGGTGGCCGCGCAGCTCGCCTCCAGCCTGCTCGTGGTCGGCCAGGCCACGGCGGGCAGCGCCGCCCGTGGGCTCGTGGCGCTGCGGGAGCTCGGCGTGCCGGTGCAGCTGCTGGCGAGCTCGCTCGGGCTCGTCCTCGGCCAGCGGCTGGTGCGGACGATCTGCCACATCTGCCAGGTGCCGGCGGAGGCACCGCCCGCCCAGACGCTCGCCGCCCACGGCATCGACCGGGACGAGGCCCAGAAGCTCTCCTTCTTCAAGGGCAAGGGCTGCCCGACCTGCAACACGATCGGCTACCGCCGCCGCCGGGCCATCTTCGAGGCGATCCCCGCGAGCGCCGAGGTGCGGTCGGCTCTCGAGCGCGGCCTCCCCGCGAAGGAGATCGAGGGGGCGGCGGTCGAGACCGGCATGATCACGATCCGCGAGCGCGCCCTCGCTCTCGTCCGCGAGGGCGTCACGACCTTCGACGAGTTCGCGCGGCTGCGGCTCTGAGGAGAGCGAGACCATGGAGCGCCGCGCGCTGACGCTGGAGCTGCTGGCCGGGAGCTACGCCGTGTGCCGGCTGGACGCCGCGGAGCCGCTTCCGGCCTGGGCCGGCGGCGCCCCGTTCGTCTCGGTGACCCGGACCGAGGCCGAGCTCTCCGTCGTCTGCCCGCAGGGCGCGGTGCCCCCCGACGTGCGCGCCGAGCCCGGCTGGCGCTGCCTGCGGGTGCGGGGGCCGCTCGGCTTCGGGATGACCGGGGTGCTGGCCAGCCTGGCCGGGCCGCTCGCCTCGTCCGGCGTCAGCATCTTCGTGGTCTCCACCTACGACACCGACTACCTGATGGTGCAGGAGCGGGACCTCGACCGCGGTGTCGACGCGCTGGAGCGCGACGGCCACACGGTCGCGCGCTGAGGGGCCTACTCCGACGCCTGGGTGACCGTACCCTCGGGCGGGGCGAAGAGGACGAGCAGCAGCAGGTCGTCCGTGATCGAGTGGAAGCCGTGCTCCACTCGGGCGGCGACGGTGAAGAGGTAGCCCGGCTCCACCGCGAAGTCCTCGTCCCCCATGCGGAAGCGGCCGCGGCCCTCCAGGACGAGGTAGACCTCCTCCTCGCCGTGCGGCCGCTGGTCGCCCTCGGTGCCCCGGGCCACCCGGTAGAGGCCCGCGCTCAGGCCCCCCGTGCGCAGCGCCTCAACGTAGCGGCGGGGCGAGCGGCGGTGCGTCCCGGCGAGGCGGCCGAGGTCCACCGGCTTGCCCTCGCGGGCCCGCACCGCGGCGAGCATCCGTTCCACCACCTCCTCGGGCCCCAACTTCGTGGTGTCGAGGGCGATCGCGTCCCAGGCGCGGGTGAGGGGTGACTCCGCGCGGTGGCTGTCGGTGTAGTCGCGCTCGCGGACCTCCTTCTCGACGGCGTCGAAGGAGACGTCGTTGCCCGCCGCCCGCAGCTCTCCCAGCCGGCGCTGGGCGCGCTCGCCGGGGTTCGCGTCGACGAAGAACTTCACCTCGGCGTCCGGGAAGACCGCGGTGCCGATGTCGCGCCCGTCGAGGACGACGCCGCCGTCCTTCCCCATCTCGCGCTGCCGCGCCACCATCTCGACGCGCACCCCGGGGTGCACGGACACGAGCGAGGAGGCCCGGCTGATCTCACGCGAGCGGATGTCGGCGGTGACGTCGTAGGCGTCCAGGAGCACCCGGCGGCCGCCCTCGGAGAGCTGGATGCTCGACGCGCGGCAGAGGGCGGCGAGCGCCTCCTCGGAGTCGAGCG
>JBGPQQ010000237.1:0-5842 GCA_041489115.1 Vicinamibacteria bacterium
GGGTCGTAGTCCCGCCAGGTCGAGCGGGCCAGCGCGAACACGCGCTCGCGCTCGCGGTAGCTCGTCTCGGGGTCGGGGTCGGGGTCGATGAAGATGTTCCGGTGGTCGAAGACGGCCACCAGCTTGATCGCCCGCGAGAGCAGGACGCCGTTGCCGAAGACGTCGCCGGACATGTCGCCCACCCCGGCCACGGTGAAGGGCTCCTTCTGGATGTCCATCCCGAGGTTGCGGAAGTGGTGCTTGACGCACTCCCACGCCCCGCGGGCGGTGATGCCCATCTTCTTGTGGTCGTAGCCCGCGCTGCCCCCGGAGGCGAAGGCGTCGCCCAGCCAGAAGCCGTACTGCGCGGAGACGCGGTTGGCGGTGTCGGAGAGGTGGGCGGTGCCCTTGTCCGCGGCCACCACGAGGTAGGGGTCGTCCCCGTCCTGGCGCACGACCTCCGGCGGGTGGAGCACCTTCCCGTCCGCCCGGTTGTCGGTCACGTCGAGGAGCCCGGAGACGAACTCGCGGTAGCGGTCGATCAGGTACTCGTCGAGCGCCGGGCGCGGGGGCACCTCTCCCTTCAGCACGAAGCCGCCCTTCGAGCCCACCGGCACGATCACCGAGTTCTTGACCATCTGGGTCTTCATGAGGCCCAGGATCTCGGTGCGGAAGTCGTCGTGCCGGTCGCTCCAGCGGATCCCGCCGCGGGCCACCATGCCCCCGCGCAGGTGGATGCCCTCGAGGCGCCGCGAGTGGACGTAGATCTCGTACATCGGCCGCGGCGAGGGCATGCCCTCCACCTTCCGGCTGTCCACCTTCACCGAGAAGATCGGCCGCCCCGGCCGCTGGTAGGCGTTCGTACGTAGCGCCGACTTCACCAGGTTGTCGAGGGCGCGGAGGACCTCGTCCTCGGCCAGGCTGCGCACGGCCTCGAGCGCCCCGGCGAAGCCGGCGTCCGCCTCGGCCACGGCGGCGGCCCGGTCTCCCGGCAGCCCCGGGTCGAAGCGGGCGGCAAACGCGCGGTAGAGGGCGCCGGCCGCGGCGCTGTTCCGCACGAGGACGCCGTTGACGGTGTCGGCGTTCCAGTGGGGGCGGATCTGCAGGAGGTGGTTGCGCAGGGTGCGCAGCACCTCGACGTCCCGCCAGGTGAGGCCGGCGGACAGGATGAGGCCGTTCAGGGGGTCGTCGGTCGCCCGCTCCTCGTCGAGGGCGCGCAGGGCCTCGACGAAGCGCGCCTCGCCCTGCCGCAGCGCGGCCACGCGGTCGGCCGGCGCCTCGACGTCGAAGCGGTAGAGGAAGCAGCGGCGGCCCTCGGGCAGGGTGAGCGGGATGCGCAGCTCCTCGGTGACGGTGAGGCCGAGGTTCTGCAGCGTCTTCAGGATGTCGGTGAGGTCGAGGGCCCGCACCGTGCAGAGCTGGACGGAGGCCGTCTCCGCCGCCTTCGCCACGACGCCCGCCTCGAGCCGGCTCTCGAGCGCCTCGAGCTGCCGCAGGTCGTTGGGGACCTGCTCGGGCGCCGTCACCTCGCGGTAGAGGCCGCTGCGCGACTCCGGGGTGACGTAGCGCCGGAGGAGGCGCCGGCCCTCGCGCTCCCCGAACTCCTTCTCGAGGGCGGCGGCCACCCGGTCCTCCCAGTCGGTCACCAGCGGCTCGGTCAGCCGGCGCGCCCCCTCCACGTCCACCGGGTGCTCGAGCTGGTTCGAGTCGAAGTAGAAGATGAGGAGCGTCACCGGCCCGCAGTCCACCGACGTGGCGAATGCCACCGGGCCGAAGGCCCCGGCGAAGGCCCGCCGCAGCGCCGCCTCGATCTGGTAGGCGTAGCGCAGGCGCGAGAAGGCCACGTAGAGGGCCTCGTAGCCCGCGCCCTTGCGGCCCTCGACCACGATCTCGTCGTCGCTTGCCACGTGCACGATCCGCCGGATGATCCGCTCGAGATCGGCGGCGTCGGCGTAGAAGAGGTCGGTCTTGGGGAAGTGGTTGAAGGTGGCGCGGGTCTCCCGCCAGACGTGCGAGCTCGGGATGGCCCCGCAGCGCTCGAGGAGCCGGTCCTCCTTCTCCCTGAGGATCGGGATGCGGTCCGCGCGCTGGGCGAAGGCCCCGCGGGCGAAGCGGCCGAGGAGGAGCGTCAGCCCCTTCAGCTTGCCGTCCTCGCCCCACTCGCGGACGGTGAGGTCCTCGATCGGCTCGAGGTGGTAGATGGCCGAGGCGTTGGCGCAGAAGTCGAGGTCCACGATCCGGTCGTCGCTCGCCTGCGGGTGCAGGTGCTCCTCGACGTGCTCGACGACGCCGGGGAAGACGACCGGGAGGAGCGTCGGGTCCGTGAAGACGCCGTTGGCGGTCTCGTCGGCGCGGACGAGGGTCCCGTCGGGGCCCGGGCCGTAGGAGACCGTCCCCATGAAGATGTAGTTGTCGTCGAGGAGCCACTCGAGGAAGGCGCGCGCGGAGAGAAGCTCGGCGGCGGCGCCGCGGCGGCTCCGCAGGCGCGGGACGAGCTCGCGACAGACCCGGCTCATGTCCTCGAAGTCGTCGACGGCCAGGAACACGGCCTTCAGCAGCGAGAACGCCTCGTGCTCGATCCGGCGGAGTCGCTCCTTCGAGGTTACGGCCTCGATCTGGAAGAAGCAGTAGCTCTCCCGGCTGCCCTCCTCCTGCACGTCGCCGAGGGCGACGATGCGCTCCCACTGCCGCCGCACCGTGAAGATCGGGTGGATGGCCGAGTAGACCCGCAGCCCGGACTTCTGGAGGTAGTTCTTCAGGCTGTCGAAGATGAACGGCCGGTCGGGAGTGTGGGTCTGGAGGATCGTGGTCTCGAGCGGCAGCCCCGTTCCGCCCCCGAGCGCGCGGGCCTCGTCCTCGGTGGGGTTCCGGACCGAGACGTGGATCCCGGGCAGGCCCTTGTAGAGCTGGTGCGCGGGCGGCATCTCGCGCGCCACGAAGCGGAAGTGCGCGAGGAGCCGCGCCGCCACCGCGTCCGCCGGCAGGTCGAGGGCGAGGCGCGCCGGCATGCCCGCGAAGAAGATCGGGGCCACGCTCAGGAGGAGATCCCGGTCCTCCGGGAGAGCCTCCCGCTTCAGGATCTCCGTCACCTCCGCGAGCCGCGCGGACCGCTGCTGGGGATCACCCTGCATCATGTCCGGGATCGTACCCGCCCCCCCGGGGAGAAGTCGAGCCGGGCGCGAGGCTGCTACAATCCCTCGCCTCCGGACGCCGGGACGGCGCGCCATGAGGTTCGAGATCTCCTATCGCGGCGGCACGACCCACGAGGTGGAGCTTCCCGGGACCGTGGCCGTGCTCGGCCGCGACCCCGCCTGCGACATCGTCCTCAACGACTCGAAGTGCTCCCGCCGCCACGCGATCGTGGAGGACGGCCCGGAGGGCCTGGTCGTCCGGGACTCGGGCAGCGCCAACGGCATTTACGTCAACGGCAGGCGGGTCGAGAGGGCGCGGCTGCGGCCGGGCGACACGCTCCGGCTGGGCGACGCGCAGTTGAAGCTGCTCGCCGAGCTCGGCGAGACCGTGGTGATCGCCCCGGAGGACCTCGATCTGCGCACGGCCCCCGGGGCGCCCCGGCCGCCCGAGCTGGCGGGCGGCCCCAGGCGGCCGGTCACGGTCGGCGTCCTCGCGGGCCTCTGGGCCCTCTTCGTGCCCGTCTCCGTCGCCGCGTGCCTCCTCGCCGCGCACCGGCTGGGCGGAGGCACCCTCCTCTGGGCCATCGGCGCGGTGGCGAGCGTCGTCCTCGCCGGGCTGGCGACGGCGATGGCGCTGGGCCTGCGCGCTCTCGCCTCCTGGGCCCGCCACCTCCAGATCGCGACGGCGGCGGTCGGTCTCCTGGCATGCCCGTTCACCCTCGCCTCGGCTACCGTGCTCCTCTACATGGCCCGGCCCGAGGTGAAGGCGGCGTTCGAGGGCGACGCCCGGCCCCATTCCGGGACCGGGAACGACACGGCCGAAGTCACGTTCGCCCTGTCTCTCGTCGGCATGCTCGTCCTGGGCGTCGCCCTCACCGCGATCGCCGTGCTCGTGCTCTGAGGGCGTCCGGGCGGCATCCCGCGCGCCGTTGACGCACGGCGTAATCCACAGTAGAAATGGGGTTTCGCCCGCGAGCACCGCCTCGACCTGGCCCCGGCGGCATCCCGCGGCGCGGAGGGAGCCGGACAGAGTAATGACCAGAGACGAAGCGCTCGCGCGCTACCGGGCGATGCTCCTCATCCGCCGGTTCGAGGAGCGCTGCGCCCAGATCTACGTGGAGGGCAGGATCGGCGGCTTCCTCCACCTCTACATCGGGCAGGAAGCGGTCGCCGTGGGGGCGATGAGCCTGCTCCGCCCCGACGACTACTTCGTCACGTCGTACCGCGACCACGGCTACGCCCTCGCGCGGGGCACCGACCCCCGGCCGCTCATGGCCGAGCTGTGCGGGAAGGTCGGGGGCATCAGCCGCGGCAAGGGCGGCAGCATGCACTTCTACGACGTCCCCAACGGGAACTTCGGCGGGGACGGCATCGTGGGCGGGCACCTCCCGGTGGCGGCGGGCATGGGCTACGCGATCCGCCTGCGCGGGACCGAGCAGGTCGTCCTCTGCTTCTTCGGCGACGGCGCGGTCAACGAGGGCGCCTTCCACGAGGCCCTCAACGTGAGCGCCCTCTGGGGCCTGCCCGTCGTCTACATCATCGAGAACAACCGCTACGGGATGGGAACGTCGCTCGACCGCGCGTCCTCGGTGAGGGACCTCTACCAGCGCGGCAGCGCCTACGGCATGCCGCGCCGCGACGTGGACGGGATGGACCTGCTGACCGTGCGCGAGGCGCTCGGCGAGGCGATCGACCGCGCCCGCAAGGAGAAGCAGCCCACTCTCGTCGAGGTCGAGACCTACCGCTACCGCGGCCACTCCATGTCCGACCCCGGCAAGTACCGCTCCAAGGAGGAGGTCGAGGAGATGATGCGCCACGACCCGATCCTGCGGTTCGCGAAGGTCCTCGCCGAGCGGCACCAGGTCGAGCCGGCGGACCTCGAGGCCCTGGACAAGGACGTGATCGCCCAGGTCGCCGACGCGGTCCGATTCGCCGACCAGAGCCCGTGGCCGGCCCCCGAGACGCTCTACGAGGACGTGTACGTGCGCTCGCCCTACATCCACCACAAGACCGCCGACAAGGACCCCGCCTGGCGCGCGTCGGTCAAGGACGACCGGGTCCCCGAGCGCTTCCCGGAGCGGGCCCCGCTGGCCGCCCCGGCCAAGGTGGAAGGCTGAAGATGGCGCTCATCACGATGCGCGAGGCCATCAACCAGGCCATGCGGGAGGAGATGCGGCGAGACCCGTCCGTCTTCCTCCTCGGCGAGGAGGTCGGGCAGTACCAGGGCGCCTACAAGATCACGCAGGGGATGGTCCAGGAGTTCGGCGAGTGGCGCGTGCGCGACACGCCGATCGCCGAAGAGGCCATCGCGGGGGTCGCGGTGGGAGCGGCCTTCGTCGGCATGCGGCCGATCGCGGAGATGATGACGTTCAACTTCTCGATCCTGGCCCTCGACCAGATCGTCAACCACGCGGCCAAGTACCGCTACATGTCGGGCGGCCAGATCCGCTGCCCCATGGTCATGCGGGGGCCCTCGGGCGCCGCGGCCCAGGTGGCGGCGCAGCACTCGCAGGCGTTCGAGAGCTGGTTCGCGCACGTGCCCGGCCTCGTGGTGGTGATGCCCTCGGCCCCGAAGGACGCCAAGGGGCTCCTGAAGAGCGCCATCCGCGACGACAACCCCGTGATCTTCATGGAGAACGAGGTCCTCTACAACTTCAAGGGCGAGGTCCCCGACGAGGAGTACCACATCCCTCTCGGCCTCGCCGACGTGAAGCGCGAGGGGAAGGACGTCA
>JBGPQQ010000238.1:0-5817 GCA_041489115.1 Vicinamibacteria bacterium
ACCAGGACATGAAGACCCGTTTCGCTGTCCCTGCCCGGATCCGGCATCGCGGGGCCGTACTCGCCACGGCGCTGGCGCTCGCCTCGCCCGCCCTCGCCGCGGACACCTACACGTTCGACAAGGCGCACACGACCGTCGGCTTCCAGGTCCGCCACATCTTCACGATGCTGGGCGGCAAGTTCCAGGACTTCTCCGGGACCATCCAGGTCGACCGCGCGAAGCCGGAGAGCTCCTCGGTCGTGTTCACGATCCAGGCCGCGAGCATCTTCACGAACGAGCCGAAGCGTGACGAGCACCTGAAGTCGCCCGACTTCTTCGACGTGGCGAACCACCCGACGATCACCTTCAAGAGCGCGTCCATCAAGGCGAACGGCAAGGACAGCTGGCTCGTCACCGGCGATCTCACGATGCGCGGCGTGACCCGGCAGATCACGCTGCCCGTCAGCTTCCTCGGCGAGGGGAAGGACCCCTGGGGCGCCGAGAAGATGGGTTTCGAGACCTCGACCACCCTCAACCGCAAGGACTACGGCATCAACTGGAACAAGACCCTCGACCAGGGCGGCGTCCTGGTCGGCGACGAGGTGAAGGTGCAGGTCTCGGTCGAGGCGAACAAGGTCAAGCCGCAGGCCTCGAACTAGCCCGCGCGGATGTGCCGGCCGGCTCTCGGGGGCAAGCCGGCGCTCGCGGCGGCCGGGTCGGGCGGACTCCCGCCCGGCCTCGCCGCCTCCCCGGCCCGGGCCCTCAGGCCCGGCCCGGCTCGAGCGGCAGCCGGTCGAGGACGTCGCTCCGCGCCTCGCGGTCCACCCGGAACTCCCCGAGGGCGATCGGGACTGCCACCTTGAGCATCAGCGTGAAGACCAGGAACCCGACCGCGAAGATGCCGGCGGCCACCCGCAGCTCGATCAGGGTGGGGTAGTACTCGTAGATCTCACCGAGCGGATCGGGCGTCAGGCCCGGGATGATGAGCCCCATCCCCTTCTCGATGTAGACACCCGCGTAGGTCGCGAGACAGCCGAGGTTCAGCGTCACCCAGTTCCGCCGCGCGGCGGGGACGATGAAGAGCGCGAACGCGACGACGTTCAGGGCGACCGCGGACCAGGCATAGGGGACGAGGGTCCGGTGCTCTCCCAGGCCCTGGTACCAGTAGCGCGTGTACAGCAGGTGCTCCGTGCTGGAGTAGTACTCCTTGAAGGCCTCCGCCCCGTGGAGGAAGAGGTTGAGGAACATCGCGTAGGCCATGAGCTCCGCGATCTTCCAGATGGCCTCGTCGTCGATCTCGAAGCGCGTGAAGCGTCGGAGGAGCTGGAGGACGAAGAGCAGGATCGCGGGGCCCGAGCAGAACGCGGAGGCGAGGAACTGGGGGGCCAGGATGGACGAGTTCCAGTACGGCCGCGCCGCGAGGCCGTTGTAGAGGAACGCGGTCACGGTGTGGATGCCGACGGCCATGGGAATCGAGAGGAGCACCAGGGGCACCACGACGCTCTTGATGTAGGGACGTCCCGTGAACGCCCGGTAGAGGATGTGGGTGACCACCGCGAAGTTCAGGACGAAGTAGATGTTCAGCACCAGCACGTCCCACGCCAGCAGCGAGGTCGGGAAGTTGAGGTGGCCGAGGGGCGGGAGCAGGTGCCAGAACCGGTCCGGCCGGCCGATGTCCACGAAGACGAAGAGCAGGCACATGACGATGGCGCTCACCGCGAGCAGCTCGCCGTAGACCACGATCTGGCGGATGGGCTTCCAGTCGTAGACGTAGGCGGGGATCACGAGGACCACGGCGGCGGCGGCCACCCCGACCAGGAAGGTGAAGTTGCCGATGTAGAAGCCCCAGCTCACCTGGTCCCTCATCGCGGTCACCACGAGACCGGCCCGCACCTGGTGCGCGTACGCGAAGGCGCCGGAGACGATCAGCACGGCGAGGGCCGCGATCCAGGCCCAGTACGTGGAGTTTCCCCGGAGGACCAGCCGCAGGCTTCCCGTGGTGAAGCGGGCGAACAGGCGCGCAGTGTTCACGCGGACCTCACGTGGCGTAGAAGTAGAAGAACCGGGGCACGGTGTTCAGGTCCTCCTTCAGGACGAGGACGCGCTTGTGCTCGATGATGTAGCGGACCTCGCTGTCGGGGTCGAGAAGGTTGCCGAACTTCCGGGCCCCCACCGGGCAGACCTCCACGCAGGCGGGGTAGCGACCCGCGCGGGCGCGATGGATGCAGAAGGTGCACTTCTCCACCACTCCCTTCGGGCGCGGCCGGTTGCCCAGGTAGTGGGTGTTCGGGTTGAGCTCCGCCTTCGGGATGGATGGCTCCGCCCAGTTGAAGTGCCGGGCGCCGTACGGGCACGCCGCCATGCAGTACCGGCACCCGATGCACCAGTCGTAGTCGATGACGACGATGCCGTCCTTCTCCTTCCACGTGGCGCCGACCGGGCAGACCTTGGTGCACGGAGGGTTCTCGCACTGCTGGCAGGCCACGGGGACGTAGAAGCGACCTTCCTCCGGGACCTCCTTGGGGTCGTAGTAGGGGTCGGAGTGCGAGAAGTCCACCCCCCTCTCCTTCTCCATCGCGTGCACGCGGATCCAGTGGATCTGCGGGTCCCGTGACTGGTTGTTCTCCTCCACGCACGCGTACACGCAGCGGCGGCACCCGATGCAGCGGGAGATGTCGAGCGCGTAGGCGAACTGTACCCCCGGGAGGGCGGGGGTCTCCGCCACCGTCACCGCGGTGCCGTAGGTCTCGGAGTACTGCCGCTCGAGCTCTCGGAGCGCGGCATGCAGCCGCTCCTTCGGCATCTCGACGAGCCGCTTCGGACCGCACGCGGTGAGGAGGAAGCCCGCCGCGGCTCCCGCCGCACAGGAGACGAACTCGCGGCGCGACGGGGCCGGCGCGTCGCTCGGGTCCCGCTTCATGGAAGGCCTCCTGTCTCCTCCTTCGGCCTCTCCGGCCGGCGGGGCGCCGGCTTCGGCTCCAGCGACCGGAAACGGGGCTGATGAGGGTTGTGGCAGTGGGCGCAGAGCAGGTAACGCTTCTGCCCGTTCCAGTTGCCGGTGCGGCGTCCGTGCACTCCCGCCCTCCAGTCCCGCAGCTTCTCGCCGTGGCACTGGCCGCAGAGCAGGTAGGACTGCTCGAACGGGATCCGCTCGCCGCTCGCCAGGTGGAGCCAGTCGCGGTCCGTGGCGTCGTGGCAGTCCAGGCACCAGCGGTGCTGCTCGTCGTGCCGCAGCTGGATGTCGTCGTGCATCTCGGTCAAGGCCCGGCGGGTGCGGTTCACCGGCATCCCCGCGTGGCAGCTCGAGCAGGGGAAGATTCCCTCCGAGAAGGGGGGCGGGGGGATCTCGAGGCGCTCGTCCGCGGTTCGCGGGGCCTCCGCGCGCTCGTCCCCGCCATAGGTGGCCGTGGCACAGGCGACCGCGAGCAGCGCCGGGACGAGCGCCGGTCTCATGTGGGTGCCTCCTTCGATCAGGAGTAGCGGTGCTCCACCACGCGCTGCATCTCGCGCAGCCACATCGTCTGGAACACCTGGAGCCGGTGGCCGATCACGGCCGCGAGGTTCCGGGTCACCGTGTGGCCGACGGCGGGATGCGCCGCGAAGTGGTCGAGGACCGACGCCCGCGAGAAGCTGAGCAGCTCGCTGCTGATCGCCGCAGTGGCGTTCAGCGTGAACCGGTGGGGAGGGACGAGACCGGACCACCCCACGGTCTCGCCGGGCAGCTTCTCCTCCACCAGGACCTCCTCCTCCCCGCCGCGGATCTGGATCGGAAGGGTCAGCGCGATCCGGCCGCGCATCACCAGGTACGCCTTGTCGGCCTCGGTCCCGAGCCGGAACAGCGTCTGGCGGCTGGCCAGGCTGGTCGGGACCCCGAGCGCCAGGAACCGGGCCGTCTCCTCTTCGGAGAGACCCTTCAGGAGGTCGGGCTGCACGCTCGTCATGGCCCTGATCCCCTAGTTGAGGAAGGGCGACTCGGTGCGGGAGTGCAGCGAATCCCGTGTCGGCAGGTCGAGGTAGGCCTCCGCGGCGGCCTGCTCCAGCCGCACGTGCCGCTCGATCTGGCTCAGCAGCATCTCGACGGGGACCCCAGGTGCCTCGGCCGGCTTCGCCGCCGGGCTGGCGAAGAAGCGCGGCGGCTCGAGGACGAGCCTCCGCTCGGGCTGGGCCTCCGGCTGGGCTTCGCCCCGGGTTGCCGCACCGAAGGCCGCAGCGCACACGGCGACGGCCAGCAGGCTCATGATCAGGATCGTCGCGAACATCACCATGGCACGACCTCCCTTGATTCCATCTGGAGGGCGCAGTCTGCACATGGCATGCCACGGACAGACGCGAGTCGGACCACCCGAAAAGGCCCGATTCCCGGAGCCCTCGGAAGAAAGCGCGCCGGAGCGCAGCCGCCTCCCTGCCAGATTGACAGGCCCGGCCTGACAAACGGTCAGGTGTTGACGGGCCAGGACGACGCGTGCAGTATGCGCCTCGACCACCTGGAGCCGTTCCTCGGGAGCCGTCCCTGCTTCGAGACCTTCGAGGGGACCGTATGAGGTTCCGCCTGGCGAGCATGACCGGGGGACTTGCCGTCGGCGTCACGGCGGCGGTCGCGATCGCCTGCGCGGTCGGCACCTACCTCTACTCGGTCCACCACTTCAAGACCCTGCTGGCGGGAGCGCGGACGACGGCGCTGACGCAGGGGGAGCTGATCCGGGCGGGTCTCGAGCACCAGATGCTGGAGAACGACCGCACCCTGATCGAGCGCATGATCCAGACCTTCGGGAAGGAGCCGCAGGTCGAGAGGGTCATGCTGCTCGACCGGGAGGGGCAGCTGCGGTACTCCAGCGCGCCGCCGGGACCGAACGCCGACCTGACCCTGATGTCGCCGACCTGTCAGGCCTGCCACCGCTATCCTCCCGAGCAACGGACCTCGAGCCGGGTCATCGAAACGGGAGAGGCGACGTTCCTGCGGACCGTGATCCCGGTTCGCAACCGCGAAGCCTGCTTCCGGTGCCACGACCCGAAGCACCGGATCAACGGCATCCTCATCGTCGACCTCGACGCGGGCGAGATCCGCGCCACCATGAACCGGGACCTCCGCTGGATGGCCAGCGGCAGCGCCGGCCTGGCCCTGCTTCTCGTGGTGGCCATCGCCGGCGTCGTTCGCGTCGCGGTCGTGCGCCGGTTGCAGCGCTTCGAGAGCACCGCCCGCCTGATCGCCGCCGGCGACCTCCAGCGGCGGGTGCCGGTCAGCGGCTCCGACACCCTGGCCTGGCTGGGCCAGGAGTTCAACGCCATGGCCGACACGATGACGGGGCTGCTCAGCGACGTCCGGCACGAGCGCGAGCAGCTCGAGACCGTCATCAACAGCATCGACGACGGCATCGTGGTCCTGGACGCGGATCGGCGCGTCGTCGCCGCCAACGACGCCTTCCTCCGCCGCCGGGAAAGGACCCGTGAGGAGGTGCTCGGCGCCTCCTGCCGCGACCCTGCCACGGGGATGTGCGGCACCGGCGTCTGCCCCACCCAGGCGTGCCTGCAGCTGGGCGAGCGCCAGGTCCGCATCTGCGAGCGCAAGTCCGGGGACGGCGAGACCGTCTGGGAAGAGGTGCACGCGTCGCCGATCCGCCGACCGTCCGGCGCCATCGCCCAGGTCGTGGAGGTCTGGCGCGACATCTCCGAGCGTCGCGCGGCCGAGGCCCGGCTGGCCGAGTCCCACCGGCTCGCTTCCCTGGGCATGCTGGCCTCGGGCTTCTCGCACGAGCTCAACACGCCGCTCGCCACGGTGCTCGCCTGCGTGGAAGGGATCCAGCGCACGGCGCAGGTGGGAGACGGGAACGAGACGGCACC
>JBGPQQ010000239.1:0-5810 GCA_041489115.1 Vicinamibacteria bacterium
CATCGGCATGACCCGCACGTGGGCCCGCGAGCTCGGGAGGTACAAGATCCGGGTGAACGCGGTGGCCCCCGGCTTCATCGCCACCGAGATCCTCCGTTCCATGCCCCGGAAGATCCTCGACTCGATGGTCGAGCACACGCCCCTCGGGCGGATGGGCCAGCCCGAGGACATCGCGAACGCCTACTGCTGGCTCGCGTCGGACCAGGCCTCCTTCGTCACCGGCCACTGCCTCTCGGTGGACGGCGGCGTGGTCGTGGGGACGTAGTCGGCCGGAGGACGCCATGAAGCCCGTCTACGTCGCCGCCTACCACCAGTCCGTGTTCGGCAAGCTCATGGGCATGACCGTGCCCGAGATCGTGGCGAACGCGGTCGACGGGACCTGCAAGGAGATCGGGGTCGAGGCCTCGGCCCTCGACGTCGCCTCGATCGGGGCGGTCTGCAACATCTCGCTCAACGAGCAGGGCCTCCTCGCCGGCCTCGTGGCCCAGGTGCCCGGCCTCGGCGCGAAGCCCATCGAGTCCGTCGAGAACGCCTGCGCCTCGGGCGGGCAGGCCGTCCTCTCCGTGATCCAGAAGCTGCAGTGCGGCCTCGGCGAGACCGGCATCGCCGTCGGCTACGAGAAGATGCGAGACGCCGAGGGCAGGATGGACGGGAAGCTCGTCGGCAAGGTGCTGGGCTACTACTCCCACCCCGACGAGCGGCCCGGCAAGGTCTTCGTCTTCCCGCACCTCTTCGCCGAGGTCATGGATGTCTACCTGACGACGCACGGCTGTACCGAGGAGCACCTGGCGGCCATCGCGGTCCAGGAGTACGCGAACGCGAGGCACAACCCGTACGCGCAGATGCGGAACGTGGACCTGACGGTCGAGAAGGCCTGCCAGATCGAGGGGATCAACCGCTACATCGCGGACGGCCTGCGGCTCAAGACCTTCGACTGCTCGCAGATCACCGACGGGTACGCCGGCCTGATCGTCGCCACCGAGGAGGGTCTCCGCCGGCTCGGCGTCTCGAAGAAGGACTGCGTGAGGATCGCCGGCTGGGGCCAGGCCACCGACCCCCTGAAGAAGGAAGGCCGCGACGTGCTACGCCCGAAGGGGGCCTACGCCGCCATGAACGGGGCCTACGCGATGGCCGGCGTCTCGCCGAAAGACGTCAACGTCGCCGAGCTCCACGACTGCTTCACGGTCATGGGCGCGATCGGCACCGAGGTCATCGGCAAGGCCGGATACGGGAAGGGCGCCCGGTACTGGGTGGACGGCAAGGCCGCCCCGACAGGCGAGTGCGGGATCAACACCTCGGGCGGGCTCATCGCCAAGGGTCACCCCATCGGCGCCACCGGCATCGCCATGATCGGCTGGTGCGCCTGGCAGCTGCAGGGCAGTGTGCCCAGGGAGCTCCAGGTGCCAGGCGCCCGCGCCGCGGCCACCTTCAACATCGGCGGGCCGATCTGCGCGTCGGTCTGCACGGTCCTGACCCCGGCGTCCTGAGGTCGGACGGCGCGCGAGGCGCCCCCTCCGAATGGCCTCCCGACTCCCGGGGGCAGGCCGTCTGACGGGCGGTCGCCTCGCGCGGAGAGGCCGAGGCTACTTCTTCACCTTCTTGTCGTGCACCTTGGTGAGCATCTCGTCCTTGAACTCGGCCGGCTTGTGGCACTTCGCCGTGCAGGTCGCCTTCTCGGGCTTCGCGATCAGGCCGGCCTCCTTGGCCTTCGCCGGGTCCTTCATCACGCTCATCTTCCAGTAGTCGCCGCCGTTGCCGTGGCAGGTCTCGCACTCCGCCTTCGGCTCCTTGGTAGCGTGCTTCGTCTTCGCCCACGACGTGTGTTCGACCTTGTGGCACATCTTGCACTTGTCGGATCCGACCGCCGCGTGCTCCGCCGCGTACGAGCGGGCCGGCACGACGAGTGCGAAGGCGGCGAGAGCCGCGAGGGCGACGAGGTTCTTCATGACCAGGCTCCTCCTGCGCATCGGGACGATGCGTCGACGGCAAGAAGTGTCGCCGCCGGCCGCGACGCCCGTCAATGGCTCATTTGCAGGATGCGGGCCTCGACCCTTGACCCCCCCTGGACCGGGGTGTAGCGTGGCCGTGGTCGCCGCAACCAGGAGACCGTGCATGCGCAGCCCGATTCCGGTCGCCGCTCTCGCCCTCGGTATGCTCGCGGCACCCGCCGCCGCCGATGGCCCCGACAAGGCCCTCCCCTTCGTCGCCGACGACTACGCGAAGGCCCTGGCCGAGGCGCGGGCGCAGAAGCTCCCGCTCTTCATCGAGGCCTGGGCCCCCTGGTGACACACCTGCCGCTCGATGAGGGCCTTCGTCTTCACGGACCCCGCCCTCACGAGCCGCGCCGGACAGTTCGTCTGGCTCGAGCTGAACGTCGACGAAGAGAGGAACGCGGCGTACCGGGAGCGGCTCTCACTGGACGCGCTGCCCACCTTCTACGTGCTGAACCCCGCCGACGAGTCGGTGGTGATGCAGCGGGTGGACGGCATGACGGTGGCGGAGATGGGAGCCTTCCTCGACGAGGCGCGCGCCGCCGCGGCGGGCGTTACTCCCTCGTCCCCGGCGGAGGCCGCCCTCCTGCGGGCCGACCGCCGGAGCGGTGAGGGGAAGGACGCCGAGGCCGCGGCCGCCTACCGCGAGGCCCTCGACCAGGCGCCGGCCGGCTGGCCGCCCTACGGCCGGGCGGTCGTCGCGCTTCTCTTCCTCCACCAGTCGCTGAACGAGGAGGCGAAGTGCCTGGCCCTCGCCCGCGAGGCCCTGCCCCGCCTGTCGGGCTCGCCCGCGTCGGTCATGGTGGCGCGGAGCGGGCTCGACTGCGCCCTCGGCCTCGGGAAGGAGGACGCCGGCCGCGCGGGGGCGATCGCCGAGATGGAGGCGGCGACGCGCAAGACGCTGGCCGACACCAGCCTCGGTGCGGCCGCCGACGACGTCTCGACGAGCTACCTCTCGCTGATGCAGGCCCGCAAGGGCGCGGGCGACGCAGCGGGCGCGAAGAAGGACGCCGAGGCGTGGGCGGCCTTCCTCGAGGCGCAGGCCGCGGCGGCGAAGACACCGGAGCAGCGCGCGGTCTTCGACTCGCACCGGCTCTCGGCCTACATGGAGCTCCAGCAGCCGGAGCGGGCCATCCCGATGCTCCAGGCGTCCGAGAACGACCTGCCCAACGACTACAACCCGCCGGCACGACTGGCGGTCGCCTACCTCGAGATGAAGAGGCCCGACGAGGCGCTCGCCGCCTCGAACCGGGCGCTGCCGAAGGTCACCGGCCCGCGGCGCCTCCGCGTGCTGCAGACCCGCTCGGACATCTTCGCCGCGAGGGGCGACGCCGCCGCTTCGCGCGAGGCTCTCGAGCAGGCGCTCGCCTACGCCGAGTCGCTGCCAGCGGGCCAGCGCTCGGAGGGCACGATCAAGGCCCTGAAGAAGAAGCTTGGCGCGGACGCGCCCGCGCCGGACGAAGCGCGGCTGCGGGCGATGACGGCGCGGTTCGTCCCGGTCGACATCGGCGCAGACGTCACCGACCTGCCGGAGAGCGAGCGTCGTTCGCTCGTGAAGATGATCGAGGCGGCGCGGGTCCTCGACGGGCTCTACCTGCGCCAGGTCTGGGGCGGGAGCGAGGCGCTCCTCCTCGAGCTGCTGCCCGACCGCTCCGGTCTCGGCCAGGCGCGGCTCCACGCCTTCCTCGTCGACAAGGGGCCGTGGTCGCGCCTCGACCACGACGCGCCGTTCGTGCCCGGCGTCCCGCCGAAGCCCGAGGGCGGCAGCTTCTACCCGGCGGGGGCGACGAAGGCCGAGGTCGAGGCCTGGATGAAGGCCCTGCCCGAGGGTGAGCGGGCGGCCGCCGCCGGCTTCTTCACCACGATCCGGCGATCGCCGGCCGGGAAGCTGACCGCCGTGCCCTACAGCGTCGAGTACCAGGGCGAGCTGGCGCGGGCTGCGGAGCTCCTGCGCGAGGCGGCCGCGGCGACGACGCAACCGACCCTCCGGGTTTTCCTCGAGAAGCGCGCAACGGCGTTCCTGAGCAACGACTACTACGAGAGCGACGTCGCGTGGATGGAGCTCGACGCGTCGCTCGAGCCCACGATCGGGCCCTACGAGACCTACGACGACGGCTGGTTCGGCTACAAGGCGGCCTTCGAGGCGTTCATCGCCGTGCGGGACGAGAAGGAGACGGCGAAGCTCGCCCGCTTCTCCTCCGAGCTCCAATGGCTCGAGGATCGCCTGCCCATCGACCCCGCGTGGCGCAACCCGAAGCTCGGCGGCATGGCCCCGATCCGCGTGGTGGACGTCGTCTTCTCTTCCGGCCAGGGCAACTGCGGCGTGCAGACCGCCGCCTACAACCTGCCCAACGACGAGCGGGTCGTCGCGGAGAAGGGCAGCAAGCGCGTGATGCTGAGAAACACGCAGAGGGCGAAGTTCGAGAAGGTGCTCCTTCCCATCTCGAAGGTTGCCCTCGCCCCCGCCGACCAGCCGGCCGTGGCCTTCGAGGTCTTCTTCACCCACATCCTCATGCACGAGCTCATGCACGGCCTCGGCCCCGGCAACATCAAGATGGGCGGCCGGGAGACGACGGTGCGCCTCGAGCTCAAGGACACCTACGGCGCCATCGAGGAGGCGAAGGCCGACATCTCGGGCCTCTGGGCCCTGCAGCAGCTCGTGGACAAGGGGGTCCTCGACCGCTCCTTCGAGCGGACGATGTACACGACCTTCCTCGCCTCGGCCTTCCGCTCGATCCGCTTCGGCATCCACGAGGCCCACGGGAAGGGGCAGATCCTCCAGCTCAACTTCCTCCTCGATGCCGGGGCCTTCAAGGTGGCCCCCGACGGGACCTTCTCCGTCGATCCGGCGAAGGTGAAGGGCGCCGTCACCGCGCTCACCCGGGAGCTGATGACGCTGCAGGCGGAGGGCAGCTACGCGAAAGCGAGGGCGATCCTCGGGCGGCTGGCCGTGATCCGCCCGGACACGCAGCGAATCCTCGACCGGCTGAAGGACGTGCCGGTGGACGTCGAGCCGCGCTTCGTCACGGCGGAAGGGCTGGCCCGCCGATGAGCGCGCTCTTCACCCCGTTGCGGCTCCGCGAGACGACGCTCCGGAACCGCATCGCCGTCTCGCCGATGTGCCAGTACTCGGCGCGGGAGGGCTTGCCCCCGGAAGTCGGGGGGCCATTCGGAGGGGGCCTTCCGACTGCGTGGCACCTCGTGCACCTCGGCAGCCGGGCGGTGGGCGGGGCCGGGCTCGTTCTCGCCGAGGCCACCGCCGTCCTGCCCGAGGGAAGGATCAGCCCCGACGACACCGGGATCTGGTCCGACGCGCACGCGAAGGCGTGGGCGCCCATCGCGCGCTTCGTCGCGGAGCAGGGCGCGGTCCCCGGGATCCAGCTCGCCCACGCCGGGCGCAAGGCCTCGACCGACGCACCGTGGCGCGGCGGGGGACCGGTGGGCGAGGGCGGGCGCGGCTGGCGGCCGGTGGGCCCAAGCCCGCTGCCGTTCGCCGGGGGATACCCTGTCCCGCGCGAGCTCTCGACCGACGACATCCCCACGATCGTCGGCGCCTTCCGCGACGCCGCGCGTCGGGCGGAGCAGGCCGGCTTCGAGGTGGTCGAGATCCACATGGCGCACGGCTACCTCCTCCACCAGTTCCTTTCGCCGCTCACGAACCGCCGGACGGACGAGTACGGGGGGACGCTCGAGAACCGGATGCGGCTGCCCCTCGAGGTGGCGCGCGCGGTGCGCGAGGCCTTCCCGGTGGAGCGGCCGGTCCTCGCCCGCATCTCGGCGACGGACTGGGTGGAGGGCGGCTGGGACCTCGAGCAGTCG
>JBGPQQ010000240.1:0-5767 GCA_041489115.1 Vicinamibacteria bacterium
CCTGCTATGCGCCCGCCCATGACGGCGGGTCGGGGGCTCCGAAGCGAGCGATTGGTTCACCGGCTGGTGATAGCGTGCGCGGTTTCGACCCGACCCGCCCACGCTGCGGGCGCCCACTGGCAACGGCAACGAGACGCGGGCGCCCGGTAGCGGCGGGAGATCAGCCCCGCGACGCGAAGTGGGCCCTCGCGGCCGCCGTCAGCTTCGGCAGCACCTCGAAGGCGTCGCCGAGGATGCCGTAGTTCGCGACCTTGAAGATCGGGGCGTCGGCGTCCTTGTTGACCGCGACGATGCACTTCGAGGACGACATGCCGGCGAGGTGCTGGATCGCGCCGCTGATGCCACAGGCCACGTAGAGCGTCGGCGAGACGGTCTTCCCGGTCTGGCCCACCTGCATCTGGTGGTCCACCCAGCCCGCGTCGACCACGGCGCGCGAGGCGCCCACCGCCGCCCCCATCGCCTCGGCCAGGTCCTCCACGAGGTGGAAGTGCTCGGGTCCTTTGAGGCCGCGGCCACCCGAGACGATCACCTGGGCCTCGGTGAGCTGCACCTTGCCCTGGGTCGTGGCCTTGACCGCCGTCACCCTGGCGCGCGAGGAGGCGTCGACGGCGCCGCGCACGACCTCGGCCTTCCGGGACGCGTCCGGCTCGCCGAGCGGGAAGACGTTGGGCCGGAGGGTGGCCATCTGCGGCTCCCCCGTCCACTCGACGGTCGCGTAGGCCTTCCCGGCGTACATCGGCCGGCGGGCGACGAGCCTGCCGCCCCTCGCTTCGAGGCCCACGCAGTCGGACGCGAGACCCGCCCCGACCTTGGCCGCGACGCGCGGTGCGAGGTCCTTCCCCATCGCGGTGAAGGGCACGAGGACGACGGTGGGCTTCGTGTCGGTGATCGCCTGCGCGAGGGCCCGCGCGTAGGCCTCGGTGGCGTAGGACCCGAGAGCGGCGTCGTCGAAGACCCGCACGACGTCGGCCCCGTAGGAGGCCAGCTCGCCGGCGAGGGCCTCGGTCCCCGGGCCGACGACGACGGCCGCGACGGTCGCGCCGAGCGCCCCCGCGAGCCGCCTCGCTTCGGAAACGACCTCGAGAGAGGCGCGCCGGAGCTTCCCGTCCCGCTGCTCGGCGAACGTGAGGATCGTAGCCATGTGCGTGCCTCTTTCCTAGAAGACCTTCGCTTCCTCGTGGAGGAGGCGAATGAGCTCCTGCGCCTGCGTCTCGGGGTCTCCCTCGATCATCCGGACCGCCGGCCGCGCGGGGGGCAGCTCCATCGCGGTCACCGTCACCTTCGGCGCCACGGCCGCCGCGTCGAGGCCGAGCCCGGCGAGGTCGAGCGCCCGGATCGTCTTCTTCTTGGCCGCCATGATCCCCTTGAGGCTCGCGTAGCGGGGCTCGTTGAGGCCCTTCTGCGCCGAGACGACCGTGGGGAGCCGCGTTTCCCAGGTCTCGCGCCCGCCCTCGACCTCGCGCTCGACGGTGGCCTTGCCGTCGCCGATCTCGATCTTCACGGCCACCGTCACCTGGGGCAGGTCGAGCAGCTCGGCCAGCATGCCCGGGATCTGGCTGTGGTCGCCCCCGACGCCCTGCTGCCCGCAGAGGACGAGGTCGAACGGGGCGAGGGTCCGGATCGCCGCGGCCAGCGCCCTCGCCGTGCCGAGGGTGTCGGTGGTCTCGAGGGCGGCGTCCTTCACGTGCACGGCGGAGTCGGCCCCCATGGCGAGGCCGGCCCGCAGCGCCGCCTGGGCCCGGTCCGGCCCGACCGTGACGAGGACGACCTCGCCGCCCTTCGCGTCCTTGATCCGGAGCCCCTCCTCGATCGCGAACTCGTCGTACGGGGAGACGATCCAGTTGGCGACGTCGGCTTCCGAGATGGTGCTCCCCCCGGCACCGATCCTGACCCGGGTCTCGGTGTCGGGAACCTGCTTGACGCAGACGACGATCCTCATCGCAGTACCCTTCTCAGGCTTCGAAGCGCTTGAAGAGAAGCGCCCCGTTCGTGCCGCCGAACCCGAAGGAGTTGCTGATGGCGTAGCGCACCTCGGCCTTGCGGGCCTGGTTCGGCACGCAGTCGAGGTCGCACTCGGGGTCGGGGTTCTCGTGGTTGATGGTGGGAGGCAGCACCTGGTCGCGGATCGCGAGGGCGGCGATGCCGGCCTCGAGACCGCCCGAGGCGCCGAGGAGGTGCCCGGTCATCGACTTCGTGGAGCTGAGGGCCAGCCGGCGGGCGTGATCGCCGAAGACGGCCTTGGTCGCGATCGTCTCCACGACGTCGCCCCGCGGGGTGGAGGTGCCGTGGACGTTGATGTAGTCGATCGCCTCGGGGGCGACGCCCGCGTCCTCGAGGGTCACCCGCATCACCCGCACCGCCCCGTCGCCGTCCTCGCGGGGCGCCGAGATGTGGTAGGCGTCGCCGGACATCCCGTAGCCGACGAGCTCGGCGTAGATCCTCGCACCCCGCCGCCGGGCGTGTTCGAGCTCCTCGAGCACGACGATCCCCGCGCCCTCGCCGATCACGAAACCGTCGCGGTCGCGGTCGAAGGGTCGCGAGGCGCGTTCGGGCGCGTCGTTGCGGGTCGAGAGGGCACGCATGGAGCAGAAGCCGCCCACGCCGAGCGGCGTGATGGCGGCCTCCGCCCCCCCCGCGATCATCACGTCGGCGTCGCCGCGCTGCACGAGGCGGAAGGAGTCGCCCACCGCGTGGGCGCCCGACGTGCAGGCCGTGCAGGTGGCGGAGTTGGGGCCCTTCGCCCCGGTGCGGATCGACACCCAGCCCGAGGCGAGGTTGACGATCGCGGAGGGGATGAAGAACGGGCTGATCTTCCGGGGGCCGCCCTTCATCAGCGCCTCGTGCTCGCGCTCGATCGTGGCGAACCCGCCGATGCCGCTCCCGATGAAGACGCCCACCCTCCCCGCCTCCTTTGGGTCGACGGCGAAGGCGGCGTCCTTCAGGGCGAGGTCGGAGGCGGCGATCGCGAACTGGATGAAGCGGTCGATCTTCTTGACGTCCTTCTTCTCGATCCAGTGGAGGGGGTCGAAGCCCTTCACCTCGCAGGCGAACCGGGTGGAGTGGCGGGAGGCGTCGAAGAGGGTGATGGGGCCCGCCCCCGAGCGGCCGGCGAGGAGGGCCTGCCAGGTCTCCTCCGTGCCGATCCCCACGGGGGACACGAGGCCCACGCCCGTCACGACGACCCTCCGGTTCGGGGTCAGCTGGCGACCGTCCTGCACTGCGGCCCGGGCCTACTTCTTGCCCGAGTGCTTTTCGATGTAATCGACGGCTTCCTTCACGCGGGTGATCTTCTCGGCGTCCTCGTCGGGGATCTCGATGCCGAACTCCTCCTCGAGGGCCATCACCAGCTCGACGGTGTCGAGGCTGTCCGCGCCGAGGTCGTCGACGAACGAGGCCTCCGGCGTGACGGTCTCTTCCTCGACCCCCAGCTGGTCCACGATGATCTTCTTCACGCGATCGGCAACAGGCTCCATTCGAAGGCTCCTCAGGAAATGCCCCCGGCCTCGGGCGGCGGGGAGACGGCTATTCTACATACGGAAGCCGCCGTCCACGGCCAGGACCTGCCCGGTCACGTAGGCGGCGGCGTCCGAGACGAGAAAGAGGACCGCCCCGGCCACGTCCTCGGGGCGTCCCACCCGGCCCATGGGGATGGCGCCGGCGACGGCCTCCCGGGCCTTCTCGGTCATCGCGGCGGTCATGTCGCTCTCGATGAAACCGGGGGCCACCGCGTTCGCGGTGATGCCGCGCGAGGCCACCTCCCGGGCCACCGACTTGGTGAATCCCACGATCCCGGCCTTGCTCGCCGCGTAGTTGGCCTGCCCGGCGTTGCCGCCGAGGCCCACCACGGACGTGATGCTCACGATGCGCCCGGCGCGCTGCTTCAGCATGGGCTTGAGCGCGGCCTGCGTACACAGGAAGACGCCGGTGAGGTTGGTGGCCAGGACCTGCTGCCACTCCTCGTCCTTCATCCGCAGGAGGAGGTTGTCGCGGGTGACCCCGGCGTTGTTGACCAGGTGGTCGATCCGGCCGTGGGCGGCGAGCACGTGCGCCACCCCGGCCTCGACCGAGCCCCGGTCGGCCACGTCGAGCGCGAGCGCCTCGGCCCGGCCCCCGGCCGCCGCGATTTCCACCACCGCCTCGGCCAGCTTCGCTCCGTCGCGCGCGGCGAGAACGACGTGTGCACCCTCCCCCGCGAGCGCTCTCGCGATCGCGCGGCCGATGCCGCGCGAGGCGCCGGTGACGAGCGAGACCCTGCCCTCGAGGAGACCCATCAGCCCTCCGCGCCCGCGCCGAGGGCGGCGACCGTCGCCTCGAGCGACTCCGGCGAGTCCACGTTCAGGACGCGGGCGTCCCTCGCGATCTTCTTGACGAGGCCGCCCAGGACCTTGCCGGGGCCGACCTCGACGAAGGTCGTCACGCCCTCCCGGACCAGTCGCTCCACCGACTCCTGCCAGCGCACCGCGCCCGAGACCTGGCGCACGAGACCGTCCCGGCAGGACGAAGCGTCCCGCACCACCCGCGCGTCCACGTTGTTGACGAGGGGCACCCCGGGGTCGCGGAAGGCCAGCCTGGCGAGATCGGGCGCGAGGCGGTCCTGGGCGGGCTTCATGAGCGCGCAGTGGAAGGGCGCGGACACGGGAAGGCGGACCGCGCGCTTCGCCCCGGCCGCCTTGCACCGCTCCGAGGCGCGGACGACCGCGGCGGCGTGCCCCGCGATCACCACCTGGCCCGGCGAGTTCACGTTGGCGGGCGAGACGACCTCCCCCTCGGCGGCCTGGCGGCACGCCTCCTCGATCGACGGCAGGTCGAGTCCGAGGATCGCGGCCATGGCCCCGACCCCCACCGGCACCGCCTCCTGCATGTACTGGCCGCGCCGGCGCACTGTCCGCAGGGCGTCGGCCAGGGAGAGCGCGCCCGCGGCCACGAGCGCCGAGTACTCGCCGAGCGAGTGCCCGGCCACCCACGCCGGCCGCGCACCGCGCGCGACGAGGGGCCGGAGCGCGGCCACGCTCGCGGCCAGGATGGCGGGCTGCGTGTTCGCGGTGAGCTGCAGCTCGGCCTCCGGGCCCTCGAAGCAGAGCCGCGAGAGGCCAAAGCCCAGGGCGGAGCCCGCCTCCTCGAAGACCTGCCGGCTCTCGGGGAACGCCTCGGCGAGGGCCCTCCCCATCCCGACCTGCTGAGAGCCCTGGCCGGGGAAGACGAACGCGACGCTCATGCGCTCGCCGCCTCCTTGCGCGCCCCGAGGGCGCCGAGCTCCGCCTCGATCGCAGCGTTCACCCCGCTCGAGTGGAACTCGGCGGCGGTCCGGATCCCGTGCTTGACCGCGTGGGCCCGCGACTTCCCGTGACCGATCACGCAGCAGCCATTCACGCCCAGCAGCGGCGCCCCCCCGACCTCGGCCGGGTCGCTTCGCCGGCGCGCGGCCCGGAAGGCCGGCTTCAGCAGCCACGCCCCCAGCCGCTCCCGCAGGTCGCGGCCGACCTCCTCGCGTATCAGGTCGACCACGAGCTCGGCGCAGGTCTCGACAGCCTTGAGGACGACGTTGCCCGTGAAGCCGTCCACCACGACCACGTCCACTTTGCCCGTGAACAGGTCGTGCCCCTCGACGTTGCCCACGAAGTTGAGGCTCGAGGCCTTGAGCACGTCGTGCACGTCCCGCACGAGCTCGCTCCCCTTCGTCTCCTCCTCGCCCAGGCTCATGAGGCCGACCCGGGGCCGGGCGACCCGGAGCACGCCACGGGCGTAGGCGCTGCCCATGACCGCGAAC
>JBGPQQ010000241.1:0-5760 GCA_041489115.1 Vicinamibacteria bacterium
AAAGATAACGAATAAGACATCCAACAACAACACTCGACATCACACGTATACAATTAAGATCTACCCGAGGCAGAGGGCGGCGAGCGCATCCTCGGAGTCGAGCGAGACCCCGGCCCGGCTGGCCTTCAGGGCGAGCGCCCGGTACATGGCGCCGGTGTCGATGTACGTGTAGCCGAGCTGCACGGCCAGGGCGCGGCCGGCCGTCGACTTGCCGGCCCCGGAGGGGCCGTCGATCGCGACGACGAGTCCGTTGCTTCTCATGACCTCTTCCCGGGGAGAACGACGTCGAGGGCGGCGAGGAACGCCGCGTTCTCCGGCGGCGTGCCGATGGAGACACGCAGCCAGCTCTTCATGGCGTAGGGATCGAGCGGGCGGACGATGACGCCGCGGGCGAGGAGGCGCTTGAAGACGTCCCGGCCCTCGGCGCGGGTGTCGAAGGTGACGAAGTTGGCGAGGCTGGGCAGGACCTCGAAACCGCGGCCACGAAGGGCGGTGGTGACGCCGGCCTTCTCGGCCCGGTTCATCTCCACCGAGCGGCGCACGTGCTCGACGTCTCCGAGGGCGGCGGTGGCCGCCGCCTGGGCCACGGAGTTCGTGCCGAAGGCCTCGCGGATCACGAGCAGCGCCTCGAGCACCTCCGGCGCCGCCACCGCGTAGCCGGCGCGGAGCCCCCCGAGCCCGTACACCTTCGAGAACGTGCGGGTGACGATCACTGGCGCCCCGCGGCGGACGAGGTCGATGCCGTTCGGGTAGTCGGGGTCGTCGGTGTACTCGAAGTAGGCCTGGTCGAGGACGAGCAGGCACCCCGGCGGCAGCGCGGCCACGAGCGCCTCGACCTCGGCCCGGCGGTTCCAGGTGCCGGTGGGGTTGTTGGGGTTCGCGACGAAGACGAGACGCGTCCGCGCGTCGATCGCCTTCGCCATCGCCGCGAGGTCATGCGTCCAGCCCCGCATCGGGACGAGCCGCGCCCCGTGGTTGTGGGCGGCCACGATCTGCCGGAAGCGGACGAAGGCGTGCTTGGAGATGACGGCGTTGTCGCCGGGGCCGAGGAAGGCGCGGGCGATCAGGTCGATGATCTCGACCGAGCCGTTGCCGGCGAGGACGTGAGACACCGGCATTCCGAGGTGGGCGCCCAGGGCGGCCCGCAGCCCGGTCGCCCGCGGGTCGGGGTAGCGGTTGACGTCGGCCATCGCGGCCCGTCCTGCCTCGACCGCCTGCGGCGAGGGGCCGATCGGGTTCTCGTTCGAGGCGAGCTTGATCACGTCGGCGAGGCCAGCTCGCGCTGCACCTCGCCGATGGGCTTGCCCGGCTCGAACCGGTCGAGCCCCTCGAGGTGCGAGGGAAAGGCGAACCACGCCGGCTTCGTCGCGCTCACCGCCGCCTGCCCCTCGAAGGCCCGCGACGCCGCGTCCCGTCGAACGATCTCGGCATCTCCCCGGCGCGCTCTGGCCTCCCGGCTCCGCCATGCGCGCCCCGGCTCCGATCCGTGAGGCTCGGCTTCGGTCTCGGCCGCCGCCGGGGCAGACGGCGCGCCGGGCCGACCGGGCTCCCCTCCCCGCGCCGGAGCCCCGCCACCTCCTCCGGGGTGAGGGGGCGGAACTGCCCGGGCTCGAGGCCCTTGGTCGTGACCGGGCCGAACGACACCCGGCGCAGCTTGGAGACGGGGTGCCCCACCGCCTCGAGCAGCCGCTTCACCTCGTGCTGCTTGCCCTCGTGGAGCGCCACCTCGACCCAGGCGTTGTTCTCGGACTCGATCACGCGAACGCGGTCCACCGCCATGAGGTCGCCCTCCACGCGGACCCCCCGCCTCAGCCGTTCGAGCGTCTCCGGGTCGGGCACCCGGTGCACCTTGGCGTGGTAGACGCGCGGCACCTCGTAGCGCGGGTGCGACACGCGCTCCGCGAAGGCGCCGTCGTTCGTCAGGAGGATGAGCCCCTCGGTGGTTACGTCGAGCCTCCCTACCGGGAAGAGGCCCGCCACCGGGGGCACGAGGGTCATGACGGTCGGCCGCCCCTCCGGGTCCTTGCGGGTGGTGACGACGCCGCGAGGCTTGTTGAGCACCAGGTACACCGGGCCCTTCGGCGCCTTCACGCGGACCCCGTCCACGCGCACGTCGTCGCGGTCGAGGTCGGCCTTCGTCCCCAGCTCGCGCACGGCCTCGCCGTTGACGGTGACCCTGCCCTCGAGCATCAGCTGCTCGGCCCCGCGCCGCGAGGCGAATCCGGCGCGGGCGAGGATCTTCTGGAGACGCTCTTCCACCGCCGCGATGATATCGCCAACTGCTCGTGAAGGGGCCGGGGGCGCCCGGTGGCGGCAGGTACGGGCCATGCGCCCGCCCGACGAAGGCGTCCCGGGCGCTCCGAAGCGAGCGAATGGTTCACCCGCGGGACTGAGCGAGCGAGGAGACGACCCGGGACGCCCACAGTGCGGGCGCCCGGTGGCGCTTCAGGCTGTCGGCGTGCCAGAGCCGTCGGTCGGGTCGTTGCCGATCGGGTCGTCGGTGCCGCCTTCAGATCCCCCGCCCTCCGCCGGCGGCTGCTCGAAGAGCGGGATCTGTTCACCGTCGGGGTCGGAGAGCCCGACCGGCACGGGCAGCGGCGACTCGATCGCCCGCTTGAGGCCGGCCACGTCCACTTCCTCGCCGAGCACCTCGGCGAACTCCTCGATCTGCGGCAGCTCGTTCAGGTCTTTCAACCCGAAGTGGAGCAGGAACTGCTTCGTGGTGCCGTAGAGCATCGGCCGGCCCACGACTTCCTTCCGCCCGGTGATGCGGATGAGGCGCTTCTCCAGGAGCGTCTTGACGACGCCCCCCGACTTCACTCCGCGCAGCTCGATGATCTCCGGCAGGGTGACCGGCTGCTTGTAGGCGATGACGGCCAGGGTCTCGAGGGCCTGGATCGAGAGCCGCGTCGGCGTGCGGGGGTCGAGCAGCTCGCGGACCCAGTCGTTGTACTCGGGCCGCGTGGTGATCTGGTAACCGCCGGCGATCTCCACCACCTGGAGCCCGCGCTCGTCGCGCGCGTAGTCCGCCTGCAGCTCCTCGAGCTGCCTCTGCCAGTCCTCTCGCGGCACGCCCTGCAGGACCCGGCCGATCTCCTTCGGGGTGATGGGCTCCGGCGAGGCGAAGACGAGCGCCTCGAGCACCGCCCGCACCTGCGGCGGCGGGAGGACGCTCGCCTCCTCGGCCTCGGCCCGGGGGGCGGCCGCCTCCCCGGGGGCGTCGTCGACCGCGGGGACCTCGCCGATGTCGTCCGGCTCGGAGACGGACGGCCCGGGGACGTACGCGTCGAGCGCGGAGCCCCTGCCCTCCCCCGGCGATCCCTCCTCGCCGGGCGGCCGGCCCTTCTCCTTCTTGTCGTCCTTCTCGTCCAAGCGTGCCCTCTCTTCCCTACGGCGCCGGCGCGCCCTCGGCGGGCGGTCCCACGGGGCGGAAGACCCGGATCGGCCCGAACATCCCGCGCTGGTACACCCGCACCCGTTTGAGGCGGATGAGCTCCAGCAGGGCCAGGAACGTCACGATCATCTCCCCCTTGGTGTCGAGCGAGGCGAACAGCTCCAGGAACTCGAGCGACTCGCCCTCGCGGATCATGGCCAGGAGCTCGTCCATGCGCTGCTCGACGGGCGGCCCCTCGGCCTCGATCTCGTGGGCGATCAGCGCCTTGCGGCGGTCAAGCAGCTCCTTGAACGCGACGATGAGGTCGTAGAGGCCCGCCTCGAGCATCTCCTCCCCGGCGTCGTCGAACCGGGGCAGCACGGTGTCCGGCCGCGTCCACTGCGCGGCGCGGATCTGCGCCTGCTGGTGCAGGATCCCCGCCGCCTCCTTGTAGCGCTGGAACTCGAGGAGCCGGCGCACCAGCTCCTCGCGGGGGTCCACGTACTCCTCCTCCCCCTCGGCCTCGGTGGGCTCGATCGGCACCAGCAGCTTCGACTTGATGTGGATGAGCGTCGCCGCCATCACCATGAACTCGCCGGCCACGTCGAGGTTCAGCTCCCGCATCAGGTCCAGGTACTCCATGTACTGGCGCGTGATGGGGGCGACGGGGATGTCGTGGACGTCGATCTTCTCCCGCTTGATGAGGTAGAGGAGGAGGTCGAGCGGCCCCTCGAAGAGCGGCAGGAGGATCTTCGGCGCGTCCTCGGGCAGGACCGACTCCATGCCCTCGGGCACGGTGACCTTGTCCTTCTCGTCGCTCACGGTCTCGGGTAGCGGATCTTCATGGCGCCGCGCACGTCCTCCAGGGTGGCCTCGGCCACCTCGCGGGCCTTCTTCGACCCCTCGAGCAGGATGTCCCACACCGTGTCGGGGCGATTCGCGAACTCCGGGCGCCGGGCGTGGACGCCCGCCAGGCACTCGAGCATGTGCTCGGCCAGCTTCGCCTTGCAGTCGAGGCAGCCGATCCCGGCCGAGCGGCACCCCGCGGCGGCCCATTCCCGGGTCGCGGCCGGCGAGAAGGCCCGGTGCAGGTCGAACACCGGGCAGACGTCGGGGTCGCCGGGGTCGGTGCGCCGCTTGCGCGCGGGGTCGGTGACCATGGGCCGCAGCTTCTGCTTCACCGTTTCCGGGTCGTCCTTCAGGTAGATCGCGTTGCCGTACGACTTTGACATCTTCCGCCCGTCGGTGCCGGGGATGCGCTTCGCCTCGGTCAGCAGCGTCTGTGGCTCCGGGAACACCTCTCCGTAGAGGTTGTTGAAGCGCCGCACGATCTCGCGGGCGATCTCGATGTGCGGCGCCTGGTCCTCGCCCACCGGCACCGCGTCCGCCTTGTAGATGATGATGTCCGCGGTCTGCAGCAGCGGGTATCCGAGAAACCCGTAGGTCGAGAGGTCCTTCTCGCTGAGCTGTTGCTGCTGCTCCTTGTAGGTCGGCACCCGCTCGAGCCAGGGCACGGGCACGATCATCGAGAGCAGGAGGTGCAGCTCCGCGTGCTGAGGCACCAGGCTCTGGATGAAGAGAGTCGAGCGCTGAGGGTCGAGGCCCGCGGCCAGCCAGTCGGTGGCCACCTCGAGCACGTTCTCGCGGATGGCCGAGGGGTCCCCGTAGTCCGAGGTGAGCGAGTGCCAGTCCGCGATGGAGAAGAAGCACTCGTAGCGGTCCTGGAGGGAGACCCAGTTCTCGAGGGCCCCCATGTAGTTGCCGAGGTGCAGGGCGCCGGTGGGGCGCATGCCGGAGAGGATGCGAGGTCGCTTCATGGCGTTCAGACGGCGATCGCGTAGAGGGCCCGCAGGACGGCCCCCAGGATCGGGGAGAGGAGCTTGCCGAGGAGGCCGCTCATGACGAGGGCGAGAAGGAGGAGGCTGCCGTAGGGGGCGAGGGCCTGGGCATAGCGGTGGCCGAGGGGCGCCGGCAGGGTCCACTCGAGGACGTGCGAGCCGTCGAGGGGCGGCAGGGGCACCAGGTTGAAGAGGGCGAGCACCACGTTGAGCTGGATGCCGGCCACGAGGAGTCGCAGCACGGGCTGCTCGAAGGTCGAGCCGGGGACGAGGCGGACTGCCACGAACAGCCCGGCCGTGAAGAGGAGGCCGAGCAGCACGTTCGACAGCGGGCCGGCCCCCGCAACGAGGATCTGCCCCCGCCGCAGGTCCTTGAAGAAGCGGGGGTTGACCGGTGTCGGCTTCGCCCACCCAAGGAGCGGGATGCCGCTGACGAAGATCTGCAGGAGCGGCATGATCACGGTGCCCACGAGGTCGATGTGCACGAGCGGGTTGAGGCTGATCCTCCCCAAGGACTGCGCGGTCGGGTCGCCCTGGCGCAGCGCGGCC
>JBGPQQ010000242.1:0-5739 GCA_041489115.1 Vicinamibacteria bacterium
GTCGTCGACAACGCCATGCTCGACCACACCGGCGAGTCCCCGCAGCAGTTCGGCTACGCGGTCTTCGGCAAGGTGACCCAGGGGATGGATGTGGTCGACAAGATCGTCGCCGTCCCCACAACGATCCAAGGCTCGTATGAGAACGTCCCCCAGATGGCCGTCGTCATCAAGAAGGTCCGCGAGGTGAAGGCAACGGCGGCACCGGCGCCCGCCCCTGCCCCGAAGCCCGCGGCCGAGCCGCCAAAGCCGTAGCTACAGCTCCGAGAACGCCTTCAGGAGCTCCTCGGCCTTGGTCGGATCGAGCTTGAGGACGGCCGCGTCGTTGCTGCGGCGGGCGTAGACGACCCCGTCCTTCTTCCCGACCTCGATCCAGCTCTCGCCCTTGGCCTTGACCGTGACCTTGAGGACGGGGTCGTCGAGCCCGTAGGCCGCGAGCGCCTGCGGCTGGTCCACGAACTCGGACACCTCGACCCCGCCCATCTTGAAGAGCGCGTCCTCGACCTTGGTCGTCTCGAGCTCCTTGGTGTCGGGGGCGGTGCGCTTCCACTGCGTCTTGTCGAAGCCGTCCTTGTCCTTGGCCGTGGTCTTCGCGTAGGTCTTCTTCGCGCCGGCCGCGACCGCCTCGAAGCCCTCGGTCTCGTAGGTCGCGACCTCGAGGAGGCGCTTTGCCCGCAGCTCGCCCATGCCCTTGGCGAGGTCGTCGGCGAGGGTCGCCGGCACCACGGCCACGAGCCCGGTCCCGGACTGCCGCGCGTAGTACTTCGTCGGCTTCGGGGGCGCCGGCTTCTCACCCTTCTTCGCCGGGGAGGGCGTAGGCGAGGGAGACGGGGTGGGCGCGGGGTCCGGGGCGCCGGCCCCGATGTCCAGGGTCCGCGTCCCCCCGTCCTTGAGCACGAGAGCGACCGACCGCACCGGCTTGTCGAGGCCGAAGGGCTTCACGTCCGTCGCCGCCTCCGCCGCGACCGACTCCATGCGCAGGTTCTCGATTGTGCCGAGGAGGCCGTCCACCGACCAGCGGCCGGCGCGGGTGGCGACGGGCTTCGTGAAGGCCCACTCGCCGGCGTCCGTCCGCGCGAGGGTGTAGCTCCCTTCCGGGCCGGCCACTTCCAGGGAGCGCACGTCGTCGCGCTTGACGTGCAGGAGGTCCCGGTCCCGCAGGTCGAAGGGCTTCTTGTCGAAGGAGCCCTCGACCCACGAGGCGACGAGGTACACCCTCGGCGCGGACCCAGTCCGCGCGTAGACGCTCGAGCCGTCCGGGGACTTCGATCCGAACTGGACGGTGAGCGGGTCCTTCGTGCCCTCGACCACGGCGGTGACGGTGCGGCTCGGCTTGTCGAGGCCGTACTCGGCGAGGCTCGCCGCCTGCTCGACCACGACCTCGTCCGCCTCGAGCTTCTCGAGGCTCGTCAGCATCGACTCGACCGCCGACGTGTCGGCGGGGGAGGCGAAGGGGGCCGCGACCTTCCAGGCGGAGCCTTCCTTCACCAGGCGGATGGTGTCGCCACCGGACGTAGCGAGGGAGATCTCCTTCGCCTTCGCCTTGTCGAAGGCGAGGACGGTCACCTTCTCCCGCTCGCTCTCCGGCTTCGGCTCGTGCTTCCTCTCGACGAACCAGATGTAGGAGCCCACGCCGGCAAGGACCAGCAGGGCGGCGCCCGTCTTCCAGAACTCAGGGAGCTTCACGGGTCTACCGCCTCCGCCACCAGGTGGCGACGCCCAGGATCACGAAGAGGCCGGGCAGGAGGACGAGCGCGACCCAGGCCACGTTCTGCTGCACCTGGCGGCTCAGGAAGAGGGCCTGGTTCTCCGGCTCCTTCGGGCGGATCGAGATGAGGTCGGCGTCCTCGGCGAGCCAGGCCACCACGTTCAGGAAGAAGTCGTGGTTGCCCTGGAAGCCGAGGAGGGCGTTCGAGGCGAAGTCGGCGTCGCCGATCGCGACGACGCGGCCCTCCCCGGCGGGCTTCTCGTCCGGGGCAAGCCGGCCCTTCGGCTCTTCGGGAGCGCGGGAGGGAGCGGGAGACGGGGTGGGCGTGGGGGCGGGAGCGGGGACCCTCACCGTTGCCACCGCCGCGAGCGAGATCGGGCCCTTGCGGTCCTTGCCCTCGTCGAACTTGATCGGGCCCTTCAGGGCGAGGTCGCTCTCCGCCCACGACTGGGCGGAGGTCTTGACGAGGTCCTGGGCGGAGACGCCCTCGACCGTGGCCTTGCCCGCCTCGACGCTGCGCGCCCCGCCGTAGAGGGTGGGCAGGCGGAAGTCCTTGGTGATCGCGTGCCAGGGGTACTCGATGGCGAGGGGGGCGAGCTCCGAGAAGCCGAAGAGCTGGCCCATCCCCGACACGTCCACCACCACGTCCTGGCCCGCGTCGATGTTCCACTCCTTGAGGAGCGCGACGAGGTTCGGGTAGTGCTCCTTGAGCTCTGCCTCGACCATGACGAGGGCCTTGCCGCCCTTCTTCACGAAGTCCCGGATGGCGCCGGTCGTCTCCGGTAGGAGGTCCTTCTCCGGCCCGCCGACGATCAGCACCGTGCAGTCGGCGGGAACGGTCTTCTCGCGCATCAGGAAGACGTTCTTCACCTCGTAGAGGCTCTTCGTGAGCGAGGACTTGACGCCGGAGAAACCCCGGTCGCCGCTCTCCTCGCCGGAGCGCTCGCCCTCCCCCTCGAGCAGGCACACGGTCTTCTTCCCCTCGCGGGTGACCTTGATGAGGGCGTTCGTGACATCCTGCTCGCCGTCGTTTGAGACGCGCTCGCGCTTGCCGGTCTTCTCCACGACGAGGATCGGCCACGGCCCGCGCACGTCATAGGCCTGCGCCTTCGCCGGGCTCTGCACCGGGTCCACGAACTCGACCTTCAGCTTCGGCGAGAGGGCCTGATACTCCTTGAGCCGGTCCTGGCCCCTCTCCATGTCGCGCTGGCGCTGGAAGTAGGTGATCTTGATCTCGTCCTTCAGCCCAGCCAGCACCTTCCGCGTCTGGTCGGAGAGGCTGTAGCGCCGGTCCTTCGTCAGGTCGAAGCGCCAGGGGTGGCGGTCGACCAGGTAGTTGGCGGCGCCGAGGAGGCCCAGCACCACGAGCACGAGGACGAGGGTGTTCGTGCCGTACTTGATCTGCCGGCGGCCGAGGCCGCGGGCCACGTCCTCCCACCGGAGGACGAGGTGGACGAGCACCAGCGCCAGGGCGGCGATCAGGTACGGGCGGAGCCCGCCGGGCAGCGTCTTGCCCCAGCGCGTCCAGGTGATGGCGCCGACGGCGAGCAGGAAGCCGAGGGGAGCGAGGAAGTCGACGAGTCTCTTCAGGAAGCTCATGGCGCTACGCCCTCCACCGCTGGCTCTCCACCGACTGGTGGGCCAGGAAGAGGCCGGACGTGATGGCGCTCAGGTAGAAGACGACGTCCTTCAGGTCCACGACCCCCTTGACGAGGTCCTCGAGGTGCGTCGTGACCCCGAGGTACGCGACGACCTTCGAGACCGCCCCGCCCATCGGGTCGTCCGCCCAGCCGAGCGTCCACATCCCCAGGAAGAGGCAGAAGGAGAGGATCCCCGCCACGATCTGGTTGCGGGTGAGGGTCGAGACGAAGGTGCCCATGGCCAGGAAGCAGCTGCCGAGGAGGAAGAGCCCCAGGGCGCCGGTCAGGATGGGCTTCCACTCCGGCGTGCTCGACGCGTAGGTCCAGATGAGGGCCACGTTGACGAGCCCGGCCAGGATCATGAGCGCGTAGAGGCCCGCGGCGGCCAGGAACTTCCCCATCACCACCTGGAGGTCGGTCACCGGCGAGGTGGCCAGCAGCTCGATCGTGCCCTGCCTCTTCTCCTCGGCGAAGAGCCGCATGGTGAGCATGGGAGCGATGAAGAGCGCCACCACCGCCATGTTGTGGAAGAGCGGGCGGACGAGGTACTCGTTGAGCGACAGCTTCATCCCCCCGCCACCCATCTCCATCCCCTGCTGCGCCACGCGCATCGACTGCTCGAGGAAGAAGGTGAAAGCGAAGTAGTAGAAGATGCCGAAGAGGAGCGTCCAGACGAAGAGGGCCACCCAGGCGATGGGGCTGCCGAAGTAGTGGCGCCACTCCTTCCCGACGATGGCGGCGACGTTGCGAAGCGCGGTCACTGTGCCTTTCTCCTTCGCGTCAGGCGGCGCTCGCCGGCTCGGCGGCGTCCGTGGTGGTGAGGTGGAGGAAGATCTCCTCCAGGCTCATGCCCATCTGCTGCAGCCCGAGGAGGCTGTGGCCCTTCGTCACCACCGCCCACGCGAGCTCGGCCCGCACGTCTTTGCCCGCCTCGGCCTCCACGTCGACGATCACGGCGCCGTCGTGGCCGCCGCGGGGGTGCGCGGCGAGGACGCCGGGGACGGCCTTGAGCGCCTCCAGGACGGACGTCGCGTCGCCCCGCGCCTCGACGCGGATCGTGCCCGCGCCCTTCAGGCGGCGGGTGAGGTTGTCGGGGGTGTCCTCCGCGACCACGCGCCCCTGGTTGATGATCACGACCCGCCCGCAGGTCATGGAGACCTCGGGGAGGATGTGGGTGGAGAGGACGACGGTGTGGCTGCCGGCGAGGCCGCGGATGAGCTCGCGGGTCTCGATGATCTGCTTGGGGTCGAGGCCGGCGGTGGGCTCGTCGAGGATGAGCACGTCCGGGTTGTGGAGGATCGCCTGGGCGAGGCCCACCCGCTGGCGGTAGCCCTTCGAGAGCTTCGCGATGAGCTTGTCCCGCACGTCGCCGACGCGGCACTTCTCGATCGCGTCCGCCACGCGGGCCTTCCGCTCCTTCGCCGGCACGCCCTTGATCCGCGCGCAGAAGTCCAGGTAGTCCCGGATGCTCATGTCCGGGTAGAGGGGCGGGGTCTCCGGCAGGTAGCCGACCCGCTTCTTGACCTCCATCGGCTGCGCGAAGACGTCGTACCCGGCCACCCGCGCTGTGCCCTCGGTGGGGGGCAGGTAGCAGGTGAGGATGCGCATCGTCGTCGTCTTCCCCGCTCCGTTCGGGCCGAGGAAGCCGAGAATCTCGCCCTTCTCGACGCGGAACGAGACCCCGTCCACCGCGGTCGCGCGGCCGTACCTCTTGGTGAGGCTCTCGACCTCGATCATCTGGTCACTTCTCCCGTGTTTCTATCCGTTGGACGCACCGGCCCTCGCGCCGGTCGGGAAGGCCCGACCTGCGCCCAGGGGGCGGCTCGATCCGCAATCAGGGTCCGGCGGGGCCGAAGGGCGTGTCGGGAACGCCTGTCCCGCGGGAGGCCGCTCCCATGCGGCGCGCGGCCTCCTTCTCGGTCCAAGTATCATAGCGACGGTTTTTTGGGGGTGTCAAACAGGTCGCCATGCGGGTCCCTTCTCTGAGGTCCGGCCGCCGTCACACCGCCCTCGGGCGGATCGCCGACGGGGTCCTCGAGTCGCCCGATCTGCCGTCGCTCACGCGGCTGCTGACCGAGGATCTGCCGCGCGCGATCGAGGCGCGCGACGGGACCCTCCTCCTCTGGGATCGGCGCCTCGAGAGCTTCGAGGGCCTGGCGCTCGCCGAGGGGGGCCGGCTGGTCACCTTCACGCCCGAGGCCACCGGCCCCGGGGGGCCCAAGACGCGGTGGCTGCTCTCCGACGGCCAGCTCCTCGAGACGGCGGGGGGGCCCCAGGAAGGCATGCTGGTGCCGCTGCTCGCGCGGAGCGGCCTCGCCGGCATGCTGGTGCTCGGCCCCGCGCCCCGGCGAAAGCGTCCCGTCTCGGACGCCGAGGCCCGCCTGGTGTCGATCA
>JBGPQQ010000243.1:0-5731 GCA_041489115.1 Vicinamibacteria bacterium
CAGCCGGGACGCATCAGCAGCACGAGGGCCACGACGGCGGCCAGGCCGACGTCGAGCCACGACACTGCGACCGGCGCCTGGCTCCGACTCACGATGCACGGCCACAGATCGCGCGAGGGGCCTTGCGTGGCATTCGAACGCGGCCGGGTCGCCGTGCACGAACCGCTCGAGGAGCTCCCGGTCCTGGCTGTCGCGCATGGCCCTCTATCTGAGCTTACTCAAGCGAGCCAGGAGAGGTTCCCTGGGTCGCGCGGCTCTCTCCCGTGGCCGACCAGCTGGGTCAGGCGTCGGCCCGGCGGCGCAGGTAGGGGAGGTGGTCGAGGAAGAGGTAGCGCGCGGGCCGCTCCGAGTTGCCCCGGGTGCTCGTGTAGCAGGACGAGCAGTCGTTCTTCTCGGTGAACTCGCGCTTGAGCTCGGCGTGGGTGGTGTAGCCGCGGACGTGGAGCCCGCAGGGCGAGAGCGTGCCGTCCGGGTTCACCACGGCCATCCGCTCGCCCGCGCGGCACCGCCCGAGGCGGCCCCCGTTCTCGAAGAAGCGCACCATGCCGCGGAGGACCCAGTCCGAGGTGAGCACGTTGCCGTGCTCCTTCTTGAAGGCGATGAGCTGCTCGACGACCTCGCGGAGCGCCGGGACGTCCTCCCCCGCGATCATCAGGCCCTGGTCGTTGGTCCGCAGCGAGGTGTAGGCACTGAAGTTGACGTTCACCCCCCAGTCGAGGGCGAGACGGGCGACCTCTAGGGCCTCCCGGAAGTTCTCGGCCTGGAGAACCGTGGTGAGGACCACGCGCTGACGCTCGCGCGGATCGAGGCCCGCGAGGAGCGCGCGGATGCGGCCGAAGAGGCCGGGGATGGCACGGAAGGCGTCGTGCCGCTCGTCGGGGTAGTCGAGGGAGACGAGCACCTCGTCCACCCCGGCGTCGACGAGGTCGGCGAAGCGGGGGCGCGTGAGGAGCGCGCCGTTCGTGTTGACGAAGACGCGCAGGGGAGCGCAGCCCGCCTTGAGGGTGCGGACGATCTCGAGGAGGTCCGGCCGGAGGAGAGGCTCGCCGCCGGACATGATCGCGACGAGCGGTCGCAGCTGGCGGCACACCTCGAGGAGCTTCTGCGGCGACGCGGGCCGTTCCGCCACCCGCTCGCCGCGGTGGCAGTGGTGGCAGCGGGCGTTGCAGTTGTGGGTGAGCTCGAACGACGCACACCAGGGCCGTCGCAGCACGTAGCTGGCGACGGCGCGACCCGCGAGGGACCACGGCACTCCACCCATCGGCTGTCTCCTCCCCGTCGCGGCGTCCGGACCGGGCCGATGCGCGTGCGACGCCGCGCCGCGGTCTCCAGGAGATGATACAAACCCTCGGGCCCCGGCGCACCGGTGCGAACGCCCTCCGCCTCGTCCGGGAAGGCGGCGACCGCTGAGCCTCGGCCGGATCATCGACTGAGCGCGGGCCCCGCCTCGGAAGCCGCCTCGCGCAGCAGCGTGCGGGCGATCCGCTCGTAGGCGAGGACCGCCGCCTCCAGCTCCACGATCTCGACGTGGTCCTCGTCGGTGTGGGCGTCGAGGACCGACCCGGGGCCGAAGAGGACGGGCTGCCCCCAGCGGCCCAGGAGCGGGATGTCGGTCGTGAACGCGAAGGCGGCGGTCGCGAACCCGGGCACCGTGCGCATCCGCGCCGGCGGAACCTCGAGCACCGTCTCGAGAGCGACCCGCGAGCGCAGGGGCGCGAGCCGCGCGAGGACCTCGGCTCCCGGGCCGACCGTCCGGAAGTTGAGCTCGGCCTCCGCCGAGGGGGAGATGACGTTGGGCGCGACGCCGCCCGAGATCAGGCCCGTCGCGTAGAACGTGCGGCCGAGGTCCGGGTCCTCCGGGAGCGCGATGCCGCGCAGGTCGACCAGGGCGTCGATCAGGAGGTCGATCGCGGAAACGCCGCGCTCGGGCTGGGACGAGTGGGCCGCTCGCCCGGTCGCCCGGAGCTTCACCCGGAAGGCCCCGCGCGTGGCGAGGCCCAGCCGGCTCTCCGTGGGCTCCCCGTTCACGAGGAAGGCCGGGCCCGGTGAGATCCCGTTGGCGGCGGCCGCCCCATCGCTGCCGCGCTCCTCGCCCACCACGAAGAGGAGCCCGACCCGGCCTTCGCCCGCCTCGCGGAGCCGCTCCGCGGCCGTGACCTGGGCGGCGAGGGCGCCCTTCGCGTCGCAGGCGCCGCGCCCGCGGAGGCGGCCGCCCTCGACCCGGCTCGGGAAGAAGGGCGGCACGCAGTCGATGTGCGTCGAGAGCACGACGGCGGGCCTCGGGTCGACGAGGGCGACGACGTTCGAGCGGCCGGCGGAGACCGCTTGCTCCGTCACCCGGAAGCCGCGCTCCCGCAGGTAGCCGGCCAGCCAGGCGCAGGCCTCGGCTTCCCGTCCGGTCGTCGAGTCGACGTCGACGAGCTTCCGGGCGAGGTCGAGGACGCTCAGCGCAGCCACTGCTCGAGCTCCGTCCGGGCGTCGGTCCTCTCGTCGCGGTACTTGACGATCACCGGGGTGGCGAGCGACAGGCCCCAGTCGCGGCCGGCGCCCGCCGTGACCGCCCGCGACCCGGGCACGACGACCGCCCCCTCGGGGATCACGAGCGGCAAGGCGCCCTCGGGCCGCAGGATCCGGCCGTTGGGGAGGTCGTAGACGGGCGTGGAGCCGGTGAGGATCGTGCCCGCCCCGATCACCGCCCGCCGCTTCACGACCGTGCCCTCGAAGAGGCCGGTCAGGCCCCCGAGGAGGACGTCGTCCTCGACGCACACCGGCAGGGCGCCCACCGGCTCGAGCACGCCACCGATCTGCGCCCCCGCGCTCACGTGAACGCGCCGCCCGACCTGCGCGCAGGAGCCGACGAGGGCGTGGGAGTCGATCATCGTTCCCTCGCCGACGTACGCGCCGATGTTCACGTACATGGGGGGCATGCAGACGACACCCCGCCCGAGGAACGCCCCGTCCCGCACCGAGGACCCGCCCGGCACGATGCGGACCCCGGCCGCGGCGTCGAGGCGCTTCAGGGGCAGCGTGTCCTTGTCGAAGAACGGGAGGCGGCCGTGGTCCATCGAGGCGTCGGCGAGGTCGCCGTGGCGGAAGCCGAGGAGGATCCCCTGCTTGACCCAGGCGTTCACCTGCCAGCCGCTGGGGGAGGCGGGATCGGGCTCGGCCGCGCGGGCCTCGCCGCGCGAGAGCGCCCCGCGCAGCTCGGTGAAGGCGGCTCGCGCCGCCTCCCGATCGGCTCCCGCTCCCGCGGCGAAGAGGCGCTCGACGCGGTCGCGCAGCCCGGCCAGGGGGCCGCTCACGCGCGGGCCGCTGCGGGCACGAGGGCGGCGCCGGCGAGCACCCGGGCGAGCCTCTCCCGCGTCTCGGCGCGGGGCGGGACCATCGGCAGCCGGTAGCTCTCCTCGAGGAGGCCCATCTGCGCCATCGCGGCCTTCACGGGGATGGGGTTCGACTCCGCGAAGTTCGCGAGCATGAGCGGCAGGAGCCGCGAGTGGATCGCGCGGGCGGCGGCGAAGTCGTTCCGCTCGGCCGCCTCCACGAGCTGGGCCATCTCCGCCGGGCACTCGTTGGATGCGACCGAGATGACGCCCCGCGCGCCGACCGCCATGGCCGGCAGGGTCAGGGCGTCGTCACCGGACAGGACGAGGAACCCCGCGGGCACCGCCTTCATCACCTCGCAGATCTGGGTCATGTTGCCGGAGGCCTCCTTGACCCCCGCCACGTGGGGGATCGCGGCGAGGCGGGCGAGGGTGGCGGGATCCACGTTGCAGCCGGTGCGCCCCGGCACGTTGTAGACGACGATCGGGAGGGGAGTCGCCTCCGCGATGGCCTGGTAGTGGCGGACGAGCCCGTCCGGGGTGGGCTTGTTGTAGTAGGGGGTCACGGACAGGAGGCCGTCGGCCCCCGCCTCCTGCATGACCCGCGCCGTCTCCACGACCTCGCGCGTGTCGTAGCCGCCGGCGCCGGCGAGGACGGGCACGCGGCCCCGCGCCTCCTCGACCACGACCTCGACCACCCGGCGCCTCTCGTCGGGGGAGAGCGTCGGCGCCTCGCCGGTCGTGCCGCAGGGCACGAGGAAGTGGATGCCCGCCTCGACCTGTCGCCGCGCCAGGCGGCGCACCCCCGCCTCGTCGAGCGCCCCCGACGACGTGAACGGAGTCACCAGCGCCGTCCCGCAGCCCGTGAACGGAGTCCGCATGATCCCCTCCTCAGCTCCCGATCCCCAGCACGTCCCGCATCGTGAACCAGCCCTTCTTCCCCGCGACCCACCGCGCCGCCGCCAGCGCCCCGTGCGCGAAGGTGGCGCGGTCCCGCACCGTGTGCACGAGCACGAGCGTCTCCGCGGGCCCGTCGAAGCCGACCGTGTGCGTCCCCGGGATGGAGCCGGCGCGGGTGGACGCCACGTCGACCGGCCGCGGCCAGCCGCCACGCTCGAGCGCCCGCCGGAGCATGAGCGCCGTGCCCGACGGCGCGTCCTTCTTGGCCGCGTGGTGGGCCTCGTGGACGAAGGCCCCGTACGCCTCGGTCCCGCGCAGCAGCCGGCCCGCCGCCTCCGTCAGCGCGTCGAGGACGTTCGCCCCCAGGGAGAAGTTCGCGGCGACGACGGCGCCGACGCCGGACCGCGACACCGCCTCGCGCAGCTCCGCCTCGCGCGCCTGCCAGCCGGTCGTCCCCACGACGAGCGAGACCCCGAGGTCGGCGAGACGGGGCGCGGTGGCGAGCGTCGCCTCGGGGGTCGAGAAGTCCACGGCCACGTCCACGCCCCGGCACCTCTCCGCCGAAGCGCCCGCCCCGCCGGCGTTCGCGGCGCGATCGAGGATGCCGGCCACCTCGAAGCCGTAGGCCGCGGCGTGCTCCGCCACCAGCCGCCCCATCCGCCCATGCCCGACGACCAGGAGGCGCATGGCGGCCCCCTCAGGCGGTCGCGAGCGCTTTGCGCTCGGCGGGGTCGCCCTCGCCCTCGAAGAAGCGGCGGTGCAGCCTCTCCATCGCGGCGGCGGCGTCCGCCTCGCGCAAGACGACGGTGATGTTCTTGCGCGAGCCGCCCTGCGAGACCATGGCGAGGGGCAGCCCCTCGAGCGCCCCCAGCACCCGGGTGGCGAGCCGGGCGTCGGTGCGGAGCCGCTCGCCGACCGCGCAGACGATCGCCATGCCGTCCTCGCACGCGACGTCGGCGAACTCTCGCAGCTCGGCCACGATGCCGTCGAGGGCACGCCGGTCGTCGATGGTGACGGACACGCTCACCTCCGACGTGGTGACCACGTCCACCGGGGTGCGGAAGCGCTCGAACACCTCGAAGACCCGGCGCAGGAAGCCGTAGGCCATCAGCATGCGGGTCGAGGCGATGTCGATCCGCGCGAGGCCCCGCTTGCAGGCGATCGCGGCGGGGCCGCCCTCGCCGCTCTCGACCGAGCGGGTGATGAGGGTGCCCGGCGCCTCCGGGCGGTGGGAGTTCAGGATGCGCACCGGGATGCCGAGGGCGATCGCGGGGAGGATGGTGCTCGGGTGAAGGACCTTGGCGCCGAAATACGCGAGCTCCGAAGCCTCGTCGAAGCTGAGCCGGGGCACCACCCGGGGCGCGGCCACCAGGCGGGGGTCGGCGGTCAGCATGCCGTCGACGTCGGTCCAGATCTGGATCTCCTCGGCCGCGAGCCCGGCGCCGAAGAGGGCCGCCGAGTAGTCCGACCCTCCGCGGCCGAGCGTCGTCGTGAGCCGCGTCGTCGTGCCG
>JBGPQQ010000244.1:0-5682 GCA_041489115.1 Vicinamibacteria bacterium
ACCGGGAAGCCGATGACCTCTTTCCAGTACCGCAACGTGGGCACGAACATCGACTGCTTCGCGGTCGACCGCGGGGAGGGTCGCTATCAGCTGAACATCGGGGTCGAGAACTCCTCGGCCCTCACCGGTGTCGGAGCCAGCGTCGAGGGCGTGCCGCTCTTCCGTCGCTTCGAAACGAGCCTCGATCCCGTGCTGCGCGACGGCCAGACCGTCCAGACCGTCGCTTCGACCGACCCCGTCACCGGCGAGGTCGTGAAGATCGACGTGACCTTGAACGTGGTGAGGTGACCGGCGAGTCCCGCCTATAATCGCGCGATGTCCACGGCCTCGTCGCGTGCGGGGTGCCTGTCGCGCGCCGCGCGAATGGTGGCCCGGGACCTCGGCCGGCGGCGCGCTCCCGTCCGACGCCTGTTGCTCCCGGCCGTCGCCGTCGGCTTGCTCGCGACGGTGGTGCGCGTCGCCTACGTGGGTGACGTGGCCCTGACGCTCTACACCTGGGAGCAGCCCGGCGTCCGGATGGCCCTGCGCTACACGGAGGCGGCCTCGGCCATCCTGAAAGGGGACGGCATCCTCTACCCGCGTGTCTGGCCCGACCCCTCCGACACGGGCCTCCTCTCACGCCCGCCGGGCTACCCCGTGTTCGTGGCCGCCGTGCAATGGACTCTGGGCAACAACTACGCCGACGTGCTCACCGCGCAGGTCGTCCTGACGGCGCTCCTCGCTACGCTCATGCTCTTCCTGGTGACGCGCGTTGCCGGGAGCCGTGCCGGCATCGTTGCCGGCGTGTTGGCGGCGCTCTCGCCGCCCCTCGCCTATCACGCGGCGCTCGTGACGCCCGATGCGCTGACGGCGCTGCTCGCCGTGGTCATCGTCTTCTTCGTGTGCCGTGCTCGCGACGCGAGGTCCCGAGCGCGGGCGGTCTGGCTGGTTGCGGCGGGCGTGGTGAGCGGCGTCGCGACCTGGCTTCGGCCCAACTTCCTGCCGCTCGCGCCCCTGCTCGCTGTCGCCGTCCCCCTCGTGTTCGGGAGGAGGCGGAAAGCGCGCGCGTGGCCGCTAGCGCTGGCGATCGCCGCGATGGCCGTGGTGGCCCCGATCACGATCCGCAACCTGCGGATCTACGGCGAGTTCGTGCCGGTCAGCATCAACAGCGGCATCGTCCTGTGGGAGGGGATCGCGGACGCCGGCGGTCAGCGATTCGGAGCGCGAAGCCGCGACTTGGAGGTGGCGGCGGAGGAGGCGGTGCGCTTCGGTGATCCCCGCTATGCGAAGTGGTGGGCCTCCCCTGACGGGATTCGGCGCGACCGCGACCGCGCGAAGCGCACCCTGGAGGTGATCCGTGCGCACCCCGGGTGGTACGCGGGGTCCGTGGTCCGTCGCACCGGGGAGGTGCTGGCTTCGGGCGCCGAGGCCCCGCTCGTCAGCCCGAGCGCTCCGCGTCTCGCCGAGGACTCGACGGTCGTGAACCACCCCACGGTGCGCGCCGACACCGCGCTCTCTGCCGCGCGCCCCGCCCTGCGCGCGCTGCAGCGGGCCGCCGCCTGGCCGGCCGCCGCCCTGACGGTGGTCGGGCTCGGGCTGCTCGGTGCTCTCGCGCCGCGTCGGGCCCTCCTGCTCGCTCTCGTGCCCGCGTTCGTGCTGCTCGTGCAGTCGCCGGTGCACTTCGAGCCGCGCTTCGCGCTCCCCAAGGACGCCTTCACGCCGGCGCTGCAGGCAACGGGCCTCGTCGCGGTGCTCGGGGCGACCATCCGCTCGGCGCGTCGCTACTGGATGTAGCCGAGGCTCTTGAGCTGCTCGAGAACGTCCTGGTCGAAGTCGCTCCGGGCGGCGCGGGCGACGGGTCGGCGGCCGTACGAGTCGACGAGGCGGACCGGGTGGTCGCGCCGGAAGGCCCCGGAGAGCGCGGCCTCGAGCACCTGCCCGTCGAGCTCGCGGCTCCTCGGCACGCCGAGAAGGTACAGGACGGTCGGGGCGACGTCCCGCTCGGAGACGGTGCCGAGATCGCCCGGAGCGACGGGACCGCCGGCCAGGACGAGGAGGCCCTCGGCCGCCTGCGCGCCGCCGCGCGCCAGGCGCCCCGGGTCGCAAACCAGGACGAGGACGTCGCTCGGGCCGAGCCCCGCCGCCGCCTCGCCGACGAGCCCGTCCACGAAACGGTACTGCTCGCGCACCGCCGCGAGCTTGGCGTCGAGTCCGGCGAGGTCGCTCGCCGGCGCCTCGCCGAGCTGCTGCATGGTGAAGATGTCGAGCCCCGGAAGGTAGAGCGCCTCGAGGTCGGGCGGCGCCCCACCCCTCAGGGTGCGCGCCGCGGCGAGGTGGAAGCGGTCGAGACGCCGGGCCCGTTCCGGCTCGGAGGAGTCGAGCAGGGGACGCAGGCGATCGAAGGCCTCCGCCGGGTGCACCTCGCGGTCGGGCGCCCCGCCCTTCTCGAGCTTGAAGGCGGCTCGATCCGTGACAAGGTAGCCGTTGACGGCGTCAGCCGGCCAGGTGGCCCACCAGTTCACGACCCCGACCCGCAGCCCCTTCTCCGAGGCCACGTTCCAGAACGTCTTCACGCTGCGCAGCACGGCGCTCGGCGGCTGGGGGCGGGTGAGGCGCAGGAGGTCGGTCGCGGCGCCGAGCGCGGAGGCGAACGGGCTGCGCTCGGCATCGAGGCTCACCGGCGTCCTCAGGCCCGCGATGCGGCGCGTGTCGGCCGAATGGATGCCGTGGGCCTCGGGCCCTCGCCCGGTGGCGATCGTCGTCCAGACGATGGCGGGCACGCGTTCCGGCTCGGCCGGCAGCCGCGCGCGGGCGCCCGACGCGAGCAGCGCACCGAGGGCGGGCATCTGGCCGCCCTCCACCAGGTGCTCGGCCATGCGGCGCTCCAGCCCGTCGATCCCGAGGACACGCACCCGCAGGCCGGTTGGCACCACCGCGTAGTCGGGTACGGCGGCGCCCGCCGGCCCCGTGAGCCGCGGCGAAAGGGCCACGACGCCCCCGAAGAGCGCGCCCGCGCCGAGGACGAGCGGCAGCACGCGGCGACGCGAGAGGCTCGCGGGCGGCAGGTGCGAGGCTCCTCCCGCCGAGAGGACGGCGACGGCGGCGAGCGAGGCGAAGCGGCCGAGGGCGAGGCTCAGCAGCAGGCCGAGGGCGAGGGCGCCGGCCTGTGCGACGACAGGTGCACCGGACAGGTGGGAGTGCCACCACAGCGCGAGGTAGGCCACGGCGAGGAGCGCCGTCCCGAGGCCGACGTTGCGGGCCAGGCCCGACCCGGGCGCGCGGCCGAGGCTTCGCCCCCACGCGGCGAGGAGCCCGCCCGCGAGCGCGACGACGCCGGTGAGGAGCGCGAACGCGACGACGAGGTAGACGGCCAGGACCACCAGGTCCCGCGGCTCCGCGAGCAGTCGCCGGTCGAGGCCGGCCGCGGCGAGCGTCGCCGCGAGGCCGAAGAGGACGCCGCCGACGAGGCCCACGCGTAACGCGGCCCGGAGCGAGGCCCGTACGGGGGTGGTGCCGCCCGTGCCGCCGAGGACGAACCGGTCGAGCGAGCTGTCGAGGTAGCCGAGCCGCCGCAGCTCCTCGCGCACCGTCTCCACGGAGGCGAGCGGCGGCCGTGCGTCGCCCATCAGGGCCGCCAGCGCCCGCTGAAGCGGTAGATGACCGAGGCGAAGAACCGGTTCGTGGTCAGCGAGTTGCGGATCGGGGGCTGCGGCGTGGTCGGCGGCACGTCGAAATCGGCCCCGCCTGCCGCCTCGGAGGCGAGGTAGTACTCGCCGAACTCGTAGACGTAGGCCACGTCCACTAGCAGCGAGCCGAGGATGATGCCCGTGCCGACGGTGAGCCCGTTGAAGCGCGGCGGGTCGCCGCCGGAGATGGGGATGATCTGGCGGTCGTTGAAGTACCCCGCGCGGAGGGGGACCTTGAGCCCCCCACGGATCAGCACCCACTCCACTCCGACGCGGATCTGCTCGGCGTCCTGCTGCCCGAGCAGGCGCGCCGGATCCTCGGGGTCGTCGGGATCCGCCACCGACTTCAGTGTGGGGTACTGCACCTCGGCCTGGACCGTCGGCGGCGGGGTCGGCGACGGGACGCCGTCTTCGCTCCGTCCAGTCGCCGGGAGGTCGAAGTAGTTCAGGATCCGCGACTCGGACCAGCTCGTACGCGTGAAGTCCGCGGAGAGGGTCAGCGTATCCCGGGGCCGCCAGGAGGCGCCGAAACCGAAAGACGAAGGAAAGTCGAGCCGGACCGCGTCGCTCGAGGCCGCGTTCGTCGTGATCTCCTCGATGCTGCCGATCGTGCCCCAGGAGTCGCGGCGCGCTTTGTCGAGGCTGACGTCGGCGGTGAACGGGGTCTTGTAGACCGCGGCCAGGTTGAGCTGCTCGATGGGCGAGACGATGAGGCCGAGGTTGAAGCTCCAGCCGCTCGGGCGGAAGTCGAGGTCGAACTCGCGCAGCGGTCGCTGGGTGTCCCTCAGGAGGGTACGCGAGAGCCTCTGGTCGTAGCCGTTCAGCCACCGGTTGACGGTGACGCCCGCCCGGACCCGCCGGGTCAGCCGGAGGCCGGTCCCGAAGGCCAGGACGTCGAACCCGCCGCTGCTGCGGCCGTCTTCGAACAGCTCGAGGAGACCGCTCGCCTGGTTGTACAGCTTGATGCTGCGGGAGCCGTCGAAGGAAATGGCGCGCTGGTAGCTCAGCTGGACGGCCCCGCGGACCTCGCCGACGCCCACCGGCCAGGTGAAGGCGCCGAAGTCGATCGCCTGCCCCTTGAAGCTGTCGCTGTCCAGCCCCCGCGTGACGTCGAACGAGTTGAAGGCCCCGACGAGCGACACCTCCGGCACCCGCAGGTAGCTGAGGCCGGCCGGGTTCCAGGACGCGGCGGTGGCGTCGTCGGCCCGGGCCAGGAAGGCCCCGCCCATGCCGTAGGCGCGCGCCCCCGAGCCGAGTGTCAGGTTCTGCCGGCCGGTGATGTCGATCCGGTCGGTCTCCCTCGTCACCTGCCCGGCCGCCGGCGCCGCCGTCGCTAGCAGCAAGGCGAGGCACGCGGCCCCCCCCGCTGCCCGCGCGGGAAGCGTCACGAAGCGGGCGGTAGGGCGTGGCGACATCGGACCGAGAGGAGCATAGCACGCCCCCCCGAAACGCCCGGTCGGCGCCGTCACCGCATTATGATGGGCCCGTGCCCCGAGCCTCCCGACGCGGCGAGATCGCCCTCCTGGCCACCTCGCTGGCGGTGGCTCTCGCCTTCGCCGAGGGGGCGGCGCGTCTCCTGGGCCCGGCCAGGCCGGCGACCGGCTACGCCCCGGTCCGGACCGACCGGCGGGACCGCCGGCCCGTCAACTCCAAAGGCTACCGCGATTTCGAGCGGGCCATCCCGAAGCCGGAGGGGGTTCGCCGCGCCGTCTGCATCGGCGACTCCTTCACCTGGGGTGCGAGCGTCCTCTTCGACGACGCGTGGCCGCAGAGGGTCGAGCGCGCGCTCACCCGCGAGCGCGGCGAGCGGTGGGAGGCCGTGAGCCTCGCCGAGTCGGGGCTCAACGCCGTCCAGGAGGCGAGCCGCCTCGACTCCGAGGGCTTCGCCTACGGCCCGGACGTCGTGGTCGTGGCCTACGTGCTGAACGACAGCGAGGACGAGACAGCGGCCGAGACACGCCGGGCCGCGGACTGGGTCGAGGAGCGGCGCCAGCCATCCCGGTCGCCGCTCGACCGC
>JBGPQQ010000245.1:0-5664 GCA_041489115.1 Vicinamibacteria bacterium
ACCCGAGCCGCGCGAACACCTCCCGTGCCGCGGGCGACCGCAGGTGCTCGTAGAAAGCGCGGGCCGCGGGCCCGCGCGCGCCGGCGAGGAGCGCCGCCGGGTACACGATGCGGGGAGCCTCCCCGGCGGGAACCTCCAGGGCCACCCGCACGCGCCGCGAGATTGCCGCGTCCGTCCGGTAGACGATCCCGGCGTCGGCGTTCCCGGACTCGACCGCGGCGAGCGCGGCCCGCACGTCGAGCGTAGGCACGACCCGGGCGCGGACGCGCCCCCAGAGGCCACGCTTCTCGAGCCACTGCCGGGCGTAGATGCCGGCCGGCACCGCCTGGGGATCGCCGAGGGCCAGCCTCCGCACGCTGGCCAGGTCCTCGGCCGTCGCCGGCACGGCGCTGGCCACCACGGGAACGATGACCACGAGGCGGTTCGACAGGAGGTCCACGCGGTCCGCCGCCCGGACGAGGCCGGCCCGCTCCACCTCGTCCATCCGCTCGGCGCTGGCCGAGACGAAGACCTCGGCCGGGGCCCCGGCCCGGATCTGCCGGGCGAGGTCGTTCGATCCCCCGACGCTCAGGACGACCCGGTGCCCCGTGCGCGCTTCGAAAGCGCTCCCGATCTCGCGGAGCGCGTCCGCGAGGCTGGCCGCGGCGAAGACCACGACCTCCTCGCCCGCGGCGACGGACGGCCAGAGGCCGGCGAGCACGATCGTGAGCGCGACGGCGAGAGAGCGGCGTTCCGTGTCAGGCCTCCCGGACCACCTGGAGCAGGTCCGAGAGGAGAGCATACGCCGTCTGGTCCACGGTCGCGCCGCGCTCGAAGACGCCGATCTCGCCCATGAGATCGGTCTCGAGGACGAGCGCGGCGTCGGGCCCGGAGCCGGAGAGCGGGTCGCCGAAGGGAACCCGCTCGGGCGCGACGCTCACGCGCACGCGGCCCTTCTGCCGAACGCCCCGGACGACGAGGCGCAGGCGCGTGCCCGCGCGAGCGGCGCGTCGCGCGTCGAGAGCCGTGAGGCCCGCGATCCCGCGCCGGCGCACCTGCGACGGCCGCACCGAGGCGCCCATGAGGGCGTTGGCGAGGGCGCAGCCCTTCACCGCCGCGTCCCAGCCCTCGAGGTCGTTTCTCGGGTCGGCCTCGGCGATGCCGAGCGCCTGGGCCTCCTTCACCGCGGCGCTGCCCGTGAGGCCTTCTTCCATGCGCGAGAAGACGAGGTTGGTGGTGCTGTTGAGCGTCCCGCGGAAGGAGACGACGCGGGCGCCGCGCAGGCAGCGCTCCGCCAGATTGAAGACCGGTGTCCCGTCCATCACCGCGCCCTCGTGGAGGAAGAGGCGCTTCTTTCGCGCGGCGAGAGCCTTCAGGGGGCGGTGGGCGAAGGCGACGGGCCCTTTGTTGGCCGTGACGACGTGCATCCCGCGGCCGAGAGCCTGTCGCACGTGGCGGATGGCCGGCTGCCCGCTCCGCGGATCGAGGGTCGTGATCTCGACGAGCACGTCGGCCGGCACGCGGGCGATGAAGGCGCGCAGGTCGCGCACGCACGGGCCGCGGTGCAGCGCGTCGACAGACCGGCCTTTCGCCACGAGCCGGAGGGCACGGCCGAGGTCGATCCCGTGCGGGTCGATGGCGAGGCCGTGGCGCGCGGTGGCGATGCCGGTCACGCGCACCCGCGTGCCGGCCGCCCGCAGCGCACGCGCGTACGGCCCCCGCAGCTGCTCCGCGAACCGGCGACCGACGTTCCCGAACCCGACGAGCGCGATGCGGATGTCACGGGCCATCAGGCCCGGGATTCTAGCCGATGCCTGTGACGACCGCTCAGCTGGCTCGTCTGGCGATCGGGAGCTTGACCGCGCGGGGCCGCAGGGTGACCGTGACCTCGCTCTCGGACGGCAGCAGGCTCGCCAGGGTCAGCTCGCCGAGCACGTGGTCCACGGCCTGCTGCAGGCCGCGCAGCACCGGGCGGATCGAGCAGTCGCGCGTGTTGAGGCAGTGGCTCTCCATCCCGGCGTGGCGGTCGCAGAAGCCGGTGTCGAAGAGCCTCCCGCCGAGGGCGGCGAGCACGTCGAGCGCCTTCACCTCCACCGCCGTGCGCGCCAGCGTGTAGCCACCCGCCTTCCCGCGCGTGCTCTTCACGAGCCCGGCACGGCGCAGGATGCGCATGATCTTGGCCACGTTCGGGGCGGAGATGCCCTCGCGCTCGCTCATCTCGGCGATGGTCAGGCTCGCCCCCTCGGCCGCGCGGGCGAGCTGCAGCAGGCAGCGGAGGCCGTACTCCTCCTGTGAGCTCAGCTTCATGGCTACATCAACCCCAGCTGGAGGCGCGCGACGTCGGACATCATGCTCTGGTCCCACGGGGGGTCGAGGACGACCTGCACGTCCGCCTCCTTCACGCCGGGGATGGCCAGGAGCTTCTGCTGGACGTCCTGCCGCAGGAAGTCGCCCATGCCGCACCCCGGCGCGGTCAGCGTGAACTCGACCCGGACCTTCTCCCCGTCGCCGTCGAGCGGCTCGACCTCGCACTTGTAGACGAGGCCGAGGTCCACGATGTTGACCGGGATCTCCGGGTCGAAGCAGCTCTTGAGCTGCTCCCAGGCGAGATCCCGCGTGCTCCGGCCCTGCGCGTCCTCGGCCGTCATCGGCAGGACCGGCTTCTCGCCGATCGCGTCCCCGTCCTTGCCCTCGATGCGGACGAGGTAGCCGTGGTCCGTCATGGCGGTGTAGGAGCCGCCGAGCGCCTGAGTGATGAAGACGGTCGTGCCCATGGTGAGGGTGATGCGGTCCCCGTAGGGGATCGCCGCCACCTCGACGTCGCGGGAGAGGGTCCGGGCCTCGCGCATCACCATGGCGCTACTCCGTCGAGGCCTTGTCGCCGCCCTCGAGGGCGGCCTTCATCGTGTGCCAGGGGAGCGACGCGCACTTCACCCGCACCGGAAACTCGTGGACCCCGGCGAAGACGGCGAGCTTGCCGAGCTCGGCCGAGGCGGTGGCCGCCTTCGAGGGGTCCGCGGTCACGAGGTCGTGGAAGCGCTCGAACAGGGCCTTCGCCTCGGCCACCGTCCTCCCCTTGAGCGCGTCCGTCATCATCGAGGCCGATGCGGTCGAGATCGAGCAGCCCGAGCCCTCGAAGCTCACGTCGCGTACCACGTCGCCCTCGACGTGGAGGTAGACGGTCGCCCGGTCGCCGCAGAGCGGGTTGTGGCCGTTCGCCTTCCGGTTCGCCTCTTTCATTCCGTGGAAGTTCCGGGGGCGCTTGGAGTGGTCCAGGATCAGTTCCTGGTAGAGCTCGCGCAGGTCCATTCTCACCAGGACGCCCCCCCGTAACGGCCACTGGAGTGACGCCCGAGCGCCAGCGAGGCCGAGAGCCCGGGCTCCACGCAGGTGTGGAGCCCGGAGTCAATCCCGCTGCGCTCGCAGCCTGTTGCTGTCATCTGAACATCTCCTGCACCTTGCGGAGGCCGCGGGCGAGGGCGTCGAGCTCCCCGCGCGTGTTGAAGCAGGCGAGCGAGGCCCTCGTGGTGGCCGGGATGCCGTAGCGGTCCATGACCGGCTGCGCGCAGTGGTGGCCGGTGCGCACCGCGATTCCCTCGTAGTCGAGGATCGTGCCCACGTCGTGGGGGTGGACGCCGTCGAGGACGAAGGAGAGGACGCCCGCCTTCTCGCGCGCGGTGCCGACGATCCGCAGCCCGGGGATCGCCTCCAGCAGGGACGTCCCGTAGCGCAGCAGGTCGTCCTCGTGCGCGGCGATCGCGTCGCGCCCGACCCTCTCCACCCAGTCGATCGCGGCCCCGAGCGCGATCCCCCCCGCGATGTTCGGGGTGCCCGCCTCGAGCTTGTAGGGCAGCTCGTTCCAGGTGGACTTCTCGAACGTGACGGACGCGATCATCTCGCCCCCGCCCTGCCAGGGCGGCATCGCCTCGAGGAGCGCGGCTCTCCCGTAGAGCGCGCCCACGCCGGACGGGCCGTAGACCTTGTGGCCGGAGAAGGCGTAGAAGTCGCAGCCGATCGCCCGCACGTCCACCGCGAGGTGCGGCGCCGCCTGCGCCCCGTCGACCACGACGATCGCGCCCGCGGCGTGGCCGAGCTCCGTCATCCGGCGCACGGGGTTGATCGTGCCGAGCGCGTTCGAGACGTGCGCGACGGAGACGATGCGCGTGCGGGGCGAGAGGAGCCGCTCGAAGGCGGCCATGTCCACCTCGCCCGCGTCGTCGATGGGAGCGACCCGCAGCTTGGCCCCCTTCTCCTCGCACAGGAGCTGCCAGGGCACGATGTTCGAATGGTGCTCGAGGCCGGTGATCAGCACCTCGTCGCCCGCGCCCACGTGCTTCCGCCCGTACGCCTGCGCCACGAGATTGATGGCCTCGGTGGTGCCGCGCAGGAGGACGATCTCCCGGCTCTCCGCGGCGCCCAGGAAGCGCTGCACTTTCGCCCGCGCCGTCTCGTAGGCGTCGGTGGCGAGCATCGAGAGGCGGTGCACGCCGCGGTGGATGTTCGCGTAGAGGTGCTCGTAGACCTCGCGCTCCGCGTCGATCACCGCCTGCGGCTTCTGCGCGCTCGCCGCCGAGTCGAGGTAGACGAGGGGCTTGCCATGGACGGTCTCGCGCAGGATCGGGAACTCCCGGCGCACGGCCTCGACGTCGAAGGCGGTGACCGCTCTCGCCGCTTCGCTCATGGCAGCGTCTCCGCGAGGTCGGCGATACCGGGCAGGTGCTTCGCACCTACAAGCAGGTGCGCCTGCAGGTGCCGCGCCACTGTCCGGCGCAGCGGCTCGATCTCCATCTTCCGGACGAGGTCGCTCGCAAAGGCCCAGGTGAGCAGGCTCCGGGCCGCGGCCTCCCCAATCCCGCGCGAGCGGAGGTAGAAGAGGGCGTTCGCGTCCAGCTGGCCGGTGGTCGAGCCGTGCTTGCACTTGACGTCGTCGGCCAGGATCTGGAGCTGGGGCGTCGAGTGCGCGAGCGCCTCCCGCGAGAGCAGGAGGTTCTTGTTCATCTGCCAGGCGTCGGTCTTCTGCGCGCCGGGGCGGACGACCACCAGGCCATTGAAGATGCCGCGCCCCTGGCCGTCCACGATCCCCTTGTAGAGCTGCCGGCTCGAGCAGTGCGGCTTCGCGTGGTCGATGCGCGAGTGCGTGTCGGCGACGCGCCGGCCGTCGAGCACGAAGAGGCCGTTCAGCACGCACTCCCCGCCCTCGGCCTCGAACCGCACGTCGATGTCGTTGCGGGAGAGCGCCGCCCCGAGCGCGATCGAGTGGTCGGTGAACCGGGCGTCCCTCCCCAGCCGCGCGGCGAGGGTCGCCACGTGGAGGGCGTCCGCGCCCTCCTGCTGGAGCTTGTAGCGGTCCACGAAGGCGTTGTCCTCGACCACTACCTCGGTGACCGCGTTGGTGAGCGAGGGCCGGCCCGCCGGCGAGGCGAAGCTCTCCACGACCCGGCACTCGCTCCCCGGCCCGGCCACGACGAGGGTGCGCAGGTACGAGACCGCGGGCGCGCCGTTCCCGGCGGAGAGGTGCGCGACGAGGACCGGCTCCTTCAGGACGGTGCCGGGGGCGAGGAAGACGACGGCGCCGTCATCGGCGAAGGCCGCGTTGAGGTCGGCGAAGACGCCGGTCTGGCCGGTCGCCACGTGGCCGAGCCACGGCTCGATGCGGGCGGGCTGAGCGCGAAGGATCTCGCGCAG
>JBGPQQ010000246.1:0-5660 GCA_041489115.1 Vicinamibacteria bacterium
CCTGCAGCGTTGGGCACACGGGCGGCTCCAGGGTCGAGCGCGTGACCTCTCGGACACGGCCGATCTCGTCCAGCAGGCGATGGTCGGCGCCCTGCGTCACCTCGACCGTTTCGAGCCCCGTCGGCGCGATGCGCTGCGGGCGTACCTGCGCCAGGCGATACGCAACCGCGTCACGGACGAGCTCCGGCGCACCCGGCGTCGCCCTCTCCACGTTCCCGTCGACGGCGACGACGTCCCGGCCGCGGGCGGCGCGTCGCCGCTCAGCCTCCTCCTGAGCGCGGAGCAGGAGCAGCGATTCCACCAGGCCCTCGGCAGCCTCCGTCCCGAGGAGCAGGAGCTCGTGGTCGCCCGGCTGGAGCTGGGCTACAACTACTCGCAGATCGCGGTCGCCACGGGCCGTCCCAGCGTCGACGCGGCACGGATGGCGGTTCGTCGTGCCTTGCTGCGCCTGGCCGAGGAGATGGGCCCTGGCTGACCGCAGCGACCGCGTGCTGACGAGAATCGCCGGGGCGGTCGCGGACGGCGAGGCAGTTGACTGGGACGGTGCCGATCGCGCCTTGCCCGAAAGCCACCGGGGGATTGCCCGCGTCTTGCGGACGATCGCCGAGTCCGGCAGCGGGTCGTCGGGAGACGCGAGAGGTGCCGGGACCACCGCCCGCCACGCACGGCGGACGGCGTGGTGGCTCTGGCCGATCCTCGGCCTCGGGGTCCTCCACGTCGCTTTCGGCTTGGCCGGCTTCCTCCTCGGCCCCCGCGATGCCGACCTGTCGCCCGGGACGTGGGCGCTGGCTGCGATGCTCGTCTTCGGAGGCGCCACGGTGTGGCTGGTCTGGGGCGGCTCCCGTGACCCGCGCGCCCTGTGGCTAGCCGGGGTGTTCATCACAGTCGCGTCGGCCTTCGCTTTCGGCCCGGCGGCTGACCTCCCGGCGAGTCGCACCGGGCAATGGACGGCCCGCCCGTGGTGGAATGCCATGCTGGTCGAGGGCTACCTGCCCTTCTGCCTGTGGTGCTTCGTGCGGGCCTTCCCGCGTGTGCTGCACCTCGAGCGTACGGAGCGCGTGATCCGTGCCGCCATCATGGTGACGGCCGGGGCGGGCGTCATCCTCTTCCTGCTGAACCTGGCTGTGGCCTTCGGAGCCCTGGAGCTGGCCGAGTCGCCTCGCCGCTGGAACGCCGGCGGACTCGGCCCAGACTCCCTCGCCTACTGGGGCGTAATCATCGGCCTCGCGGTGCCCGCCTTGCCCCTCTCCTTCCTGCGAGCCCGCTCCGCTGCCCCGAGCGAAAGGCGACGCGTCCGCCGCTTCGCCCTGGGCCTGGCGCTCGGCCTCGGGCCCTTCTTTCTCGAGGTCCTGGCCGAGGCCCTCATCCCTCCTTTTCGGCGTCTGATGGACTCCCCGTCGGCCAGCGTGTTCGGTTCCCTGATCCTCTTCCCGCCGCTTCTGTCCATTCCCTTCGTCACCGCCCACGCCGTCGTCGCGGACCGCCTGCTGGACGTGCGGCCCCTCCTCGGGCGGGCCGCCCGTTACCTGCTGGCGCGGACCACGCTCTTCCTGTTGATGGCGATGCCGCTCGTCGCTCTGGCCGTGTACCTGTACGAGCGGCGCGCCGAGCCGTTGGCGGACCTGGTCTCGAGTCCCGAGGGGTTGCTGCTGCTGAGCGCGGCGGGGGTGGGGTTCCTGCTCCTCGCCTCGCGAGAGCGCCTGACGCGGCGGCTCGACCTGATGTTCGATCGCTCGCAGGCGGACTGGTCGCGCCTCCGGCTCCGCGCGGGACAGATGATTCGCCAAAGCCACACGACCCGTGAGGCGGCGGGGAACCTGCTCGTCGAGGTGGCCCGGGAGCTCCAGATCGACGCGGCGGCGCTGCTGGTCGCCGCGCGCGACCGACGGTGGTTCGTCCCCCTGGCCGGGCAGGCCCGGCCGCTGCGCGGCGACTCCGCGCTTCACGTGCTCGCGGCCGCGGAGCCCTCCCCCCTGTCGACGGATCCCGGGGACCCGAGCTCGGTGTTCACGCTGCTGCCGGCCGAGGACCAGCGCTGGGTCCTCGACACCCGCACGGCCCTCCTGGTGCCGCTCGCCGGGTCCGACGGAGAGAGCGCCGGGCTCCTCGCCCTGAGCGCGAAGCGCACCGAGGCGCTCTTCACCGAAGACGAACGCTGGGAGATCTCCGGTCTGTGCCAGGCCGTCGCCCTCGCTCTCGAGAACCGGGGGCTGCACGAAGCGCTCCAGCCCGCCTCCCCGCGGGCGGAAGAGCAGGAGCTTCCCGCGACGGAGTGCCCCCGGTGCCGCCGCGTGCACCCGACGGAGCAGGAGCGCTGCGCCTGCGGGACGCCCCTCGTCGTGGCCGCGCTGCCGCGGGTCCTGCTCGGCAGGCTCGAGCTTCGGGAACGGCTCGGCGAGGGCGGGATGGGGCTTGTCTACCATGCCTTCGACCGCGAGCTGGAGCGCAGCGTCGCGGTGAAGACCCTGCCCCGCGTCTCCGAGGAGGCGATCCAACGGCTGCGTCAGGAGGCGCGCTCGATGGCGGCGGTCAGCCATCCGGCCGTCGCCGTCATCTACGGAGTGGAGAGCTGGCAGGGGCTGCCCTTCCTCGTGGTCGAGCACCTGGCGGGCGGCACGCTGGCCCGCCGGCTCGGATCTCCCTGGTCGGTCGAGGAGGCTCTGCGCCTGGGTGTCACTCTGGCCGACGCCCTCGACGCCATCCACCGCCGCGGTCTTCTGCACCGGGACGTCAAGCCGAGCAACATCGGCTTCGATGGAGAGGCCCATCCCAAGCTGCTCGACTTCGGTCTCGCCCGCCTCGTCCAGCCCCCGGGCGGGGCTGCGGACGGCGGACGGCCGGTCGTGGAACGGCCGTGGACCCACCTCGGGGAGAGCGCATCCACGCGGAGCCGTGGGGTCGCGGGAACGCCTCTCTACCTTTCTCCGGAGGTCATCGCGGGCGAGGCGCCAGGGCCCTTGCAGGACCTCTGGGGCCTGAGCCTCGTTCTCTTCGAGTTGATTGCCGGCGCCCATCCCTTCCGGGCCCACGGGCTCCAACAGACTCTCGATCGCGTCCGCCACGCGCACCTCGACGACCTGCGACACTGGACCCCCGCCTGCCCCGAGGCGGTCGCCCTCTTGTTCGCCCGCGCGCTGCACCGTGAACCCGGGAGGCGCCCAGCGTCCGCGACCGCCCTGCAGTCGGAGCTCAGGGGGCTCCTGGCCACCCCGCGCTGAGCGCTTGGTTCCGCCGGAGGGCCCCCGGCTTCCCCCGGTCGGTCGGGTTTGCCTGTTCGGTTCGCCGATTCGAGGCGTTCTTACTGTAGAGGGCTCCTCTTGGCCCTCGGCGCCTGGGCCAACACCAGGGCTACTTGATTGGCAAGGACGGATAGACGCCCCGCCCCCCCCTCAGGGCCGGGCGGTGGGGCCGGGATGACGACGATCCTGACGGTGGGCCGGGCGGCGGACGGCACGGCGCTCGACCGCGTCCTGACCGTGGCCGGCCACCGCGTGGTCCGTGCGGGGACCGCCCGTGAGGCCGTGGCTCGGGCGCGAGGTGAGCCCCCGGACCTGGTCCTCGTCGACGGTCCGTTCTCTGCCCGGGTCTCATCGGACCTGGTGACCCGCCTGCGCGCCGAGCCGGCCACGGCGGGGATCCCGATCGTCCTGCTCGAGGCCTCTTCCTCGGCCTCCACCCGGCTCGCCGCCCTCGGCCAGCTCGGGCTCGACCCGGACGTCACCGAGCAACGGAGAGCGAACGAGGAGCTCCGGCTCCAGGGCGCCGCCCTCGAGGCCGCCGCCAACGCAATCGTCACCACCGACCGCGAGGGACGGATCACGTGGGCGAACCCGGCGTTCACCCGGCTCACCGGATGGAGCCTGGACGAGGCCAGGGGCCTGAGCCCGAGGATCCTGAAATCCGGCCAGCACGATCCCAGCTTCTACGAGGAGCTCTGGCGAACCATCCTGTCCGGCCAGGTCTGGCAGGGCGAGATGGTCAACCGCCGCAAGGACGGGAGCCTCTACTACGAAGAGCAGACGATCACTCCCGTGCGAGGCCCGGGGAGAGGGGAGATCACGAACTTCGTCGGCGTCAAGGTCGACGTCAGCGAGCGTCGGGCGGCGAGGGAGGCTCTCCTCCAGAGCGAGCGCCGCCACCGGATGCTGGCCGAGGCGGCGCACGACGACATCCTCATCGTGGACCGGCAGGGCCGGGTCCTGTACCTGAACACGGCCGGGGCGACCCGGCTCGGGCGGCGGCCCCCGGACGTGGTGGGGAAGCCGCTTGGCGAGGCCCTGCCGCCCGAGGTCGCGGCGCGGTTCCTCCGGAATGTCGAGAGCGTTCTCGCGAGCGGAGAGGACCTCTACGTCGAGGAGCGGTCTCTGCTCGACGGCCGGGAGGTCTGGAGCGGCACCTGGCTGACCCCGCGGGTTGGTGAGGGGGGTGGGATCGAGTCGGTCGAGGCCATCTCGCGCGACATCACGACCAGGGTCGTGGCCGAGCAGGCGCTCCGGGCCTCGGAGAAGCGCTACCGCTCACTGTTCGAGAGAAACCTGGCCGGTTTCTACCGGACGACCCTCGAAGGGAGGATCGTGGAGTGCAACGACGCTTTCGCGCGGGTTCTGGGCTACGCATCGGGCGCGGAGGTGCGCGGGCTGAGCGCCGGAGACCTCTACCCGAGTCCGGCGCTCCGAAAAGCGTTTGTCGAGCGGCTTCTCTCCGAAGGGACCCTCGTGAACCACGAGTCGGAAGGCCGGAGAAAGGACGGCGCCTCGGTCTGGATGCTGGAGAACGCCGCCCTCGTCCGGGAAGAAGGAGATTCCCACATCGAGGGCACGATCGTGGACATCACCGAGCGCAAGAGCCTGGAGCGACAGCTCGGGCAGGCACAGAAGATGGAGGCGGTGGGGCAGCTCGCGGGCGGGGTGGCCCACGACTTCAGCAACATCCTCACCGTGATCGGAGGCTACTCCGATCTGGCCATCAAGAAGACCGACGCGCATAGTCCTCTTCGCCCGTACGTGGAGGAGATCCGACGGGCAGCCGGCCGGGCCACGAACCTCATCCGGCAGCTCCTTGCGTTCAGCCGTGGTCAGATCGTGGAGCCGAGCGTGCTCGACCTCGACGAGGTCGTGCGGGGGTTCGAGGAGATGCTGCGGCGCCTGATACCGGAGAACATCGAGCTCGTCACTTCCTTACAGGCGTCCCCGGCCCTCGTGAAGGCCGACCGCGGGCAGCTCGAGCAGGTGATCGTCAACCTGGCGGTGAACGCGCGCGACGCCATGCCCAGGGGCGGCCGGCTGGCGATCGAAACGACGCGGGCCGACCTCGACCAGGCGTACTGTCGGCGGCACGTGGGGGCGAGCCCCGGGCCGCACGTGGTGCTCACGGTGACCGATACCGGGATCGGCATGGATGCCGAGACCCAGGCCCGCATCTTCGAGCCGTTCTTCACGACGAAGGAGGCGGGCCGGGGAACGGGGCTGGGCCTGGCGACGGTCTACGGCGTCGTACGACGCGCCGGCGGGAGCATCTGGGTCTACAGCGAGCCCGGGCGCGGGACGATGTTCAAGACCTATCTGCCCCAGGCGCAGGGAGAGGTGGAGACCGCCGAGCCCGCGAGCGTGGAGGGAGAGGTGGAGACCGCCGAGCCCGCGGGCAAAGCGGGGACAGCGCCG
>JBGPQQ010000247.1:0-5615 GCA_041489115.1 Vicinamibacteria bacterium
AGATGTAGGCGACAGACCCGCGGACCGTCTCCCGTCCATGCCACGATGCGCCCTCGGCGACGGATGCAGAGAGCCCGAGGAGCGCAAAGGTCTTGCCGGCGCCGGACTCGGAGACGACCACCGTGACGCGCCCGCGCCAGGCCATGCCCTCCACGACGGCTTCGGCGTGTGGCTCGTCGATGAGGTCCGCCGCTCGGCGGAACCGGAACGGTGCGGGCGCGTTCACGTCCTTCGCCTTGAAGCGGCCCGCCTCCTCCCAGACGTCGGGGTCGGCGAGCACGGCCCCTCCGCGGCAGGCGCGCTCACGATTCACGCGGGTGCGGTCGAGGAGGACGAGCTTCCGAGCGGCCGCCTCGCGGTCGGCGTGCGAACGCGAGGGATCCACGCTCTCGTGGAGGAGTGACGCCGCCTCCAAGATTCCCGGATAGTGCTCGGCCGCCAGGACCGCGACGTCCATGCTCAGGCGGCCGACTCGCTCGTGCCCGGGCGCTGCTCGGCGATCAACTTCGCGACCGCTGCGCGCACGTCGCCCTCGACGAAAGCCCGGCGGCCAGGCGTCAGCGTCAGCGGCTCCGGGAGCTTCTTCTCGGCGACAAGGCGGCGGATGGTGGACTCGCTCAGCGAGGTCAGCTCGCGCACGCCCCGGAAACTCAGGTAACGGTCGGTCATGGTTTTACTCTCCATGGCCGACAATGCTCCGAGCAGGTCGGGCCTGACCAGCCAGAAACTCCGAAATGTCGGGTAGTTTCTCGGCGCGCTACCGCCGGCCGGCCTTGTGCTTGCCGCCCAGGACGGGCGTCTTCCCGCGGGCGCCGATCTCGGCGAGCAACTCCTCAGTCAACTCCTCGGTCAACCCGAGGGCTCGCAGGCGCGGGTACACCTCATGGCGACCGCGCGCACGCGGGCGACCCGGGAGGCGTGGCGGCGACGCCTCTCGCACAACGGCGACCCACGTCTCGGCCTCGCGCAGCGCGGCCTCCAGGCGGCCGGTCAGTCGCGGCCCCGGCGCGCGACGAAGGCGGCCGATCGCACGCCGTACCGCCCAGAGCGCAGCGTCACGCTCGTCGGCCCCCTCCTCACCATGCCAAGCGCGCGGGTCGGCCAGAAACACTCCATCGCGGAGTGCGTCCACCACGGCGCCGACGTCCACCGCGACGGGCATGTCTGGGAACTGCTCGCGTAACTCGACGCACAAGGCGGCGCGCGTCGTCTTCCATGACTCGACGGCCGCGGTGAGGACCGCCTGGATCTCCTCGGGCGTCTGCCTCGCCGTCACGCGCGCGACTCCTTCGGCTCCGCGCCGAGGATCCGCTCGAGCTCAGCAGCCCAGGCGGTCAGCGCGGCGCGGGCCTCCTCGAGCGGGAGCTCCGGCTGGTAGGTCCGCACCACGCGCGGGCGCACGTGCCCCATCACCACGTTGTCGATGACCCACGGCGCGGCCTTGATCTGCGTGAGCAGCCGGTGCCCAACCGTCCTCCGCACGTCGTGGACCGTCACGTCGTCGGGGAGCACCACGGGGCGGGCCTTCGCCCGCTTGTCCTTCGACGTGGGCAGGCCGTTCGATCGGCGCCCGCGCAGGCGGTAGAGGATCGGCTTGAGCGCGTCGGCGTGCGGGCGCTCACCCGTCTTCGTGGCGAAGATGGACTCGCTCCTGATCCCCTCGGCGAAGAGGGCGGCCCGCTGCTCGGCCAGGAGGGCGACGGCCGCTTTCGAGAGAGCCACCCGGCGCGGCTCGCCCCGGGCGGCCCCCGTCTTCTCGGCCGCGGGCGGGATGGTGAGCACGCCGGCCTCCGCGTCGAGCCACTCCCACCTCGCGCCGAGCACCTCGTCGCGGCGTAGGCCCGTGAGGGCGAGCAACCGGACCGCGCGGCCGTAGCGCGTCCCGTCAAAGCCACGGATGAGCGCCCGCAGCTCGTCGTCGGTGAGCGTCCGCTTCCTCTCGTCCTCCCGTTCCTTCGACAGGCCGGCCGAGGGATCGGCCTCGACGAGCTGCTTTCGCTTCGCCCAGGCGACGAAGAGCCGCAGCGCCGTCAACGCCCGGTTCCGGGTCGCCGAGGCCTCGGGCGCGCTCACGAACCTCTCCACGTCCTTCGACGTGATCTCCGCGAGCTTCTTTGAGCCCAGGTCGCGGACCAGGCGATTGACGTGCGGCACGAAGGACCGCGCCGTCCCGCCCTCAAGCCCGCCCTTCCACTTCGCGGCGGGCCCGAGCTTCGCGTCGCCGAGCCACGAGGCGACCGCGGCCTCGACCGTCTCGCCTGCGCGCGTCCGCTCCCGCTCGGCCTGCGGGTCAGAGCCGGCCTCGGCCTGCGCCACGAGGCCGTGCGCTCGCTTCCGGGCCTTCGCGAGGGTCGTCTCGGGATAGGCCCCGATTCGGAAGCGGCGGTCGCATCCGGCGAACGAGTAGCGGGCGACCCAGGTCCTGCGCCCGCTCGGCTCGACGCGAAGCACGAGGCCGCGCTGGCGGGTGTCGCGGTACTCCACCGGCCCGGCCTCCGGCTGCAGGACCTTGAGCCACGGGTCGGTGATCTCGAGCCGCCGTCCGCTGTGGGTCCGCTGTGCGCGGGAGCGGGCCGAAGGGTACATGTGCCACCTCCACAGCGGACCCACAGCGGAGTGGACCGCTGACGAACCATGATAGCACGTGACGGGCCATGAGGGGTCCGCTTGGTGGCCTATCCGCGCAACCTCAACGCCTTCCGGTGGTTGAGGGTGGCGCCGTGGCTGGACATGATGGGCTATGGTGGTACGCCCGATAGGGCTCGAACCTATAACCTTCGGCTCCGGAGGCCGACGCTCTATCCAGTTGAGCTACGGGCGCAGCGACGAGGCGAAAGTATAGCACGCCAGGACCCGTGGGAACCCCACCGGAAGTCCGAAGTCCCTCGGGACGACGGGATCCCGGTGCTATAGTCCCGGCCACATCGGGTTTTTCAGGGGGAATGCCATGCATCGATCTGTCGCCGTTGCCGCACTCGTCGCGTTCAGCGCCGCCGGGGCCGCGGAGGCCCAGACCTGGACGGAGCCGAAGAGCGGGGCCGCCTTCGCCGTGAAGAAGGACGACATGACGCTGCTCGGAGCCGGGCTGCGCGTGAAGAAGATCCTCTTCACCTTCAAGGCCTACGCCATCGGTCTCTACGTGAGCGATGCCGCGATCTCGGGGCCGCTCGCCGCGTTCAAGGGCAAGACGACTTCGCCCGAGTTCTACAAGGCTCTGCAGACCGGCGACTTCAAGAAGGAAGTCGTCCTGAAGTTCATGCGCAACCTGAGCCAGAGCCGCATCCAGGACGGGATGCGCGAGTCGCTCCTGGGTGCCGAACCGAAGGTCCTCGACCAGTTCATCTCCTACTTCCCGGAGGTGAAGGAGGGCCAGGAGTGCGTGCTGCGCTGGCTGCCCGGCGGGACGGTGGAGGCAGTCATGGCGGGCCAGGCGAAACCGCCGATCGCCAACCAGGCGTTCGCCGAACAGCTCATGGGCCTCTACGTGGGGCCGAAGCCGGTCCAGGACGACATCAAGGCCGGCGTGGTCGCGCGGGCGGGAGAAGTCATCAAGTAGGGGGCTACGGCCTGAACTTGTCGCAGCGCGCAAGCCCCCAGCGGTGCAGGAGGAAGCGCGCCGCCGTCCAGAGCGTGCCGAGGCCGTAGACGACGCCCTGCCGGAAGCCCACCGAGGAAGCATCCTCGAAGTAGCGGCTGGCCACCGGGACCTCGATGACGGGCAGGCCGAAGTGCACCGCCTGGAAGATGACCTCGGTGTCGAAGACGAACCCGTTGGAGTTGCGGAGGAAGGGCACCGTCTCGAGGAAGCGCCGGCTGTAGGCCCGGTAGCCGGTGTGGCACTCGGTGAACCGCTGCCCCATCGCCAGGTTCTCGGTCGTGGTCAGGAAGCGGTTGGCGATGCGCTTCCAGAGCGGCATGCCGCCCCGCTTCGCCGCCCCGGGGACGAGCATGCGCGAGCCGAGCACCATGTCGGCCCGGCCCTCGCGGATGGGCCGGATCATCTCGGGGATGATCGCGGGGTCGTACTGCCCGTCCGGGTGCAGCATCACGACGATCCCCGCCCCGTCGCGCAGCGCCTCCATGTAGCAGGTCTTCTGGTTGCCGCCGTAGCCGACGTTGTGGGGGTGGCGGATGGCCTTCAGGTTGAGGGCCCGCGCCCGCTCGACGGTGTCGTCGCGGCTGTGGTCGTCCACCACCACGATCTCGTCGTAGTAGCCCGCGGGGATGGCGCGGAAGGTCTCCTCGATCGTGCGCGCCGCGTTGTAGGCGGGCATCACGATCACGATCCTCTCCGCGTGCGTCCCCGCGGCGGGGGCGCTCTCGCCCGTCGCCGGCTCCGGCATGATCGCGGCCATTCTATAGCAGGCTCCAGCAGGCTCCCCGCCCCCGCCCGTGTGCTAGGCTCGCCCGGAATGCTGCTCGACGCCCTCTTCTCGCGGCGCCTCGTGTTCCTCACCGGCAAGGGCGGAGTGGGCAAGAGCGTCGTGGGCTCCGCGATCGCCCTCGCGGCGCGGGAGCGCGGCAAGCGCGTCCTCCTCGTCGAGGTGGCGGCCCCGCTCGAGGCGGCACGCCTCCTCGGAGGCCCCCGCGGATGTGCCGGCGGGCTCTCGGGGGCAGGCCCGCGCGGGGGCCACGAGACCGAGGTCCTTCCCGGCCTCTTCACCGTGAACCTCGACCCGGCGGCGGTGATGGACGAGTACGTCCGGCACGTGGTCAAGCTGGAGATGTTGACCCGCCGCATTCTCGAGAGCCCGATCTACTGCCGCTTCTTCGCCGCCGCGCCCGGCCTCAAGGAGCTGATGGTCCTCGGCAAGATCATGGTGCTCGAGGAAGCCCGCACGCGCTTCTCGCAGACGCCTCTCTGGGACCTCGTCGTCGTCGACGCCCCCGCCACCGGCCACGGCCTCGCCTTCCTCAAGGTCCCGCTCGCCGCCTCGGCCGCGGTGCCCGTGGGCCCCATCGGCCACAACGCCCGCCGAGTGCTCGCCATGCTCCGCGACCCCCGTCGCACGGCCCTCGTCGTGGTCGCGGTCCCGGAGGAGATGGCGGTCGTGGAGGCGGTGCAGTTCCACCGCCTCGCGACCGAGGAGCTGAAGATGGAGCCGGCGGTCGTGGTCCTGAACGCGTGTCACGAGCGCCGCTTCACCGACGAGGACGAGGCCGAGGTGCTGCGCCTCACCACCGAGGGCGCGGACGGCGACGTCGAGCGCGACGTGCCCCTGCCCGCGGCGCTGCGGGCGGCCCGGCGCCAGATCCGGCGCCGGAAGCTCACCCGCTTCTACCAGGCCCGCCTGCGGCGCGCCGTGGACGCGCCTCTCGTGTCGCTGCCCTTCCTCTTCCGCGAGGCGCTCGGGCCGGACGACGTCCGCCTCCTCGCCGCGAAGCTCGAGGCGGCCTGATGGCGCCTCGCCTCTCCCCTGCCGCCACCCTGGGCCGCGCGCTCGCCGACCGGCGCATCCTGGTGGCCTGCGGCTCCGGCGGGGTCGGCAAGACGACGATGGCGGCGGCGCTGGCCCTGCGCGCGGCCCGGTCCGGCCGCCGCGTCCTCGTCTGCACGATCGACCCCTCGCGGCGCCTCGCCACGAGCCTCGGCCTCACCCAGCTCTCGGGGCGGC
>JBGPQQ010000248.1:0-5609 GCA_041489115.1 Vicinamibacteria bacterium
CCACGAGCACCTCGGTCGGTCCGAGCGAGGCCTATCGCGCGCAGCTCCGGCAGTCGGTCGAGCGCTTCTCGGGGGGCCACGCGATCGACGGGACGACCTGGGCCGCCTTCGCCGGCGGCATCGACACGGTCGCGGGGGACTACACGAAGCCGGAGGCCTGGACGGCACTCCGAGCGGCGATCGAGGAGACTGAACGAAAACGCGCGACCGGCAGCAACCGCCTCTTCTACCTCGCGGTCCCGCCCGCTTCCTTCCGGCCCATTCTCGAGGGGCTCCGCGGGTCGGGCCTCCTCCACCCGCCGAACGGATCGCCCTGGTCGCGGGTCGTCATCGAGAAGCCGTTCGGCCGCGACCTCGCGTCGGCGCGCGAGCTGAACCGCCTCGTGGCCGGCGTCCTCGACGAGCGGCAGACCTTCCGCATCGACCACTACCTGGGCAAGGAGACCGTCCAGAACATCCTGGTCTTCCGCTTCGGCAACTCGATCTTCGAGCCCCTCTGGAACCGCAAGTACATCGACCAGGTCCAGATCACGATGGCCGAGGACATCGGGGTCGAGCGCCGCGGGAAGTTCTACGACGCGACGGGCGTCGTGCGCGACGTCGTCCAGAACCACCTGCTGCAGGTCCTCGCCCTCGTGGCCATGGAGCTGCCGGCCACCTTCGGGGCCGACGACATCCGCGACGAGAAGCTAAAGCTCCTGCGCTCGGTGCGGCCGCTCTCGCCCTCGGACACCGTCCACGGCCAGTACGTCGGGTACCGCGAGGAGGAGGGCGTCGCGAAGGGCTCCCGCACACCCACCTACGCCGCCCTGCGGCTCCACGTCGACAACTGGCGCTGGCAGGGCGTGCCCTTCTACATCCGCGCGGGCAAAAGCCTCGCCCGGCGCACGACCGAGGTCTCGATCCATTTCCAGCAGATCCCCTTCTGCCTCTTCGGGCGCGAGGACGTCTGCCAGCTCATCGAGCCGAACGTGCTCGTCCTGCGCATCCAGCCCGACGAGGGGATCGCCCTCTCGGTGGTCACCAAGGTACCGGGCGACGATCTCACGGTGGGGAGCGTGCGGATGGACTTCTCGTACGCGGACGCCTTCCACCGCTCGCCCGGGAACGCCTACGAGAAACTCCTCCTCGACGCGATGCGGGGGGACGCCACGCTCTTCGCGCCCCGCGACGGGGACGAGCAGGCATGGTCGCTCCTCGCCCCGATCCTCGAGGGCTGGGCGGCGTCGGGGGACGAGCCGGCCTTCTACGAGCGGGGGAGCGCCGGCCCGCGCGAGGCCGAAGCGCTCCCCCGCGAGGACGGGAGGCGCTGGCGCCCGCTCGCCGGGTCGCGGTGAGCAGCCTCGGGCGCCGGTGAGCGCCCCGCCGCGGACCAACGAGCGCGTCGCCCTCGTGGTGGCGACGCTCGCGTCCTTCCTCACGCCCTTCATGGGCTCGGCCACGAACGTGGCCCTCCCCGCGATCGGCCGCGAGATGGGCCTGGACGCGGTGGCCCTGAGCTGGGTGGCCACCGCCTACCTCCTCTCCGCCGCCGTCTTCCTCGTCCCCTTCGGGAAGCTGGCCGACATCCACGGGAGGAAGCGGGTCTTCGTCGGCGGCCTCTTCGTCTACACCGCGACGTCGGCGCTCTGCGCGCTCGCACCGACCTTCCCCTTCCTCCTCGCCGGGCGGGTCGCCCAGGGCCTCGGCGGGGGAATGATCTTCGGCACCAGCGTGGCGCTCCTCACCTCGATCTTCCCGCCGGGCAAGCGGGGCCTCGCCCTCGGGGTGAACGTGGCGGCGGTGTACCTCGGCCTCTCGCTGGGGCCGCCCCTCGGGGGCCTGCTGACGCAGCAGCTCGGCTGGCGCAGCGTCTTCCTCGCGAACGTGGCCCTGGGCGCGGTGGCGACGGCGATGGCCGCGCGTGGGCTCGTGGGGGAGTGGAAGGAGTCGCCGGGCGACCGCCTCGACGGGCGGGGCGCGGTGCTCTACGCGGTCGGCCTCTCCGCCCTCATGTACGGCCTGGGCCGGCTGCCCGCGGCCACGGGCGCGGGGCTCGTGGCGCTCGGCGTCGCGTCGCTCGCCGCCTTCGTCGCGTGGGAGCGCCGGGCCGCGCACCCGCTCCTGGACATAGCGCTCTTTGCCGAGAACCGCGTCTTCGCGTTCTCGAACCTGGCGGCGCTCATCAACTACGCGGCCACCTTCGCGGTGGGCTTCCTGCTCAGCCTGTACTTTCAGTCGGTCCGCGGCCTGACCGCGCAGGCGGCCGGGGGAATCCTCGCCGTCCAGCCGCTCGTGCAGGCGGGCCTTTCCCCGTTCGCGGGGCGCATCTCCGACCGGGTGGACCCGAGGGTGGTCGCCTCCTCGGGCATGGGCCTGATCGCCGTCGGCCTCGGCCTGCTGGCCTTCGCCGGCCCCGCCACGCCGGCCGCCTTCGTGGTCGCCTGTCTCGTGCTGCTCGGGGCGGGCTTCGGCCTCTTCTCCTCGCCGAACACGAACGCGGTCATGGGCAGCGTGGAGAAGCGGTCGTACGGCGTCGCGTCGGCGACGCTCGCCACGATGCGCCTTGTGGGCCAGATGCTGAGCATGGGCGTCGCGAGCCTCGTCCTCGCCCTCTTCGTGGGACGCGAGGCGGTGGGGCCCGGTCGCGCGGCCGGGTTCATGGCCGGCATGCGGACGGGCTTCGCCCTCTACGCCCTGCTTTGCGTGGCGGGGGTCTTCGCCTCGCTCGCCCGAGGGCGCTCGGCCACCGCGGAGGCGCCCGCGGCCTGACCGCTACCTTCCCGCCCCGTAACCGTCGGGGTGAGCCTGCATCCACTCCCACGCCGAGCGGACGATCGTCTCGAGCGACGGCCGCTTCGGCGCCCAGCCGAGCACCGCGTGGGCTTTCCGCGCGTCGCCCACGAGCCGCGGCGGGTCGCCCTCGCGCCGCGGGCCCCTCTCGAACGGCACGTCGAGGCCGGTCACGCGCCGGGCCGCCTCGATCACCTCGAGCACCGAGTAGCCGGTGCCGTTGCCGAGGTTGAGGCAGTGGGATTCGCCCCCGCGCCGCAGGTGGGCGAGGGCGAGGAGGTGCGCCTCGCCGAGGTCCTCGATGTGGATGTAGTCGCGGACGGCCGTCCCGTCCGGCGTGTCGTAGTCGTCGCCGAAGACGCTGACCTTCGGCCGCCGACCCGCCGCCGCCGCCAGCACGAGCGGGGTGAGGTGCGTCTCGGGGTCGTGGGCCTCGCCGCAGCGCGCGGTGGCCCCGGCCGCGTTGAAGTAGCGCAGCGCCACGAACTTCATCCCGTAGGCCCGGTCGAAGCTCTCGAGGAGGCGCTCGACGAAGAGCTTCGACCAGCCGTAGGGGTTGATCGGCCACTGCGGGTGGGTCTCCGGGATCGGGACCTCGGTCGGGACGCCGTAGGTGGCGCAGGTCGAGGAGAAGACGACGCGCTTCACGCCCGCGGCGACGAGCGACTCGAAGAGGACCTGGGCCTGGGTGAAGTTGTTGTCGAAGTAGAGCGCGGGCTCCGTCACCGACTCGCCGACGTAGGCGAAGGCGGCGAAATGCACGCAGGCGTCGAGCGCGTGCTCCCGCGCGATCCGGGCCACGAGCGCGCGATCCCCCGTCCGACCCTCGTAGAACGCGGCCCCCGGGTGGACGGCCGCGCGGTGGCCGCGCGAGAGGTCGTCGAGAACGGCGACCTCCTCGCCGGCGGCGAGGAGCTGCTCCACGAAGGCGCTGCCGATGTAGCCGGCGCCGCCGGTCACGAGGACAGCCATCTGTGGTTCTCCCTGAGGTGTCTAGGCGGCCGCGCCCTTCCCGGCGCCGCGCGCGTGCTCCCGGTTCTCGAGGAACCAGCGGTAGGAGCACTCGATCCCCTCCCGCAGGCCGATGCGGTGGCGCCAGCCCAGCGCGTGGAGCCGGGACACGTCGAGAAGCTTCTTCGGCGTGCCGTCGGGCTTCGTCGGGTCGAACGCCAAGGCGGCCCCGGGGTGGACGGTGTCCCGAACCGTCTCCGCGAGCTCGCGGATGGTGAGGTCCTCGCCGGTGCCGGCGTTGATGTGCTCGGCGGAGTCGTAGCGGCGCATCAGGAACAGGCAGGCGTCGGCGAGGTCGTCCACGTGCAGGAACTCGCGCCGCGGCGACCCGGTGCCCCAGATCGGGACCTCCCGGCGCCCCTCGACCTTCGCGTCGTGGAACTTGCGGATGAGGGCGGGCAGCACGTGCGAGCTGGCGAGGTCGAAGTTGTCGTGGGGGCCGTAGAGGTTCGTGGGCATGGCCGAGATGAAGTCGCAGCCGTACTGCGTCCGATAGGCCTGGCACAGCTTGATCCCGGCGATCTTGGCGATCGCGTACGGCTCGTTCGTGGGCTCGAGGAGACCGGAGAGGAGGTGCTCCTCCTTCATGGGCTGCGGGCACCCGCGCGGGTAGATGCAGGAGCTGCCGAGGTAGAGCAGCCGCTTCACCGGGAAGAGGTGCGCGGCGTGCACCACCGTGGCGTGGATCATCATGTTGTCGTAGATGAACTCGGCGGGACGCGTGGAGTTGGCGAGGATGCCACCCACCGTTCCCGCCACCAGGAAGACGTACTCCGGGCGGTTCGCGCGGAACCAGTAGTTGACCGCCGCCTGGTCCCGCAGGTCGAGCTGCTCGCGCGTGGCGGTCTCGACGCCGGAGAAGCCCCCCGCCTCGAGCCGCCGCACGATCGCCGACCCGACGAGACCGCGGTGCCCGGCCACGAACAAACGCGCGTCCGACGGCATCTCGATCATGCCGGGCGATCTTAGCCTAGTCGCGCCCCGAAAAAGGGAAGGGCGCCGGCCCGACCCGGCGCCCTTCGAGAGACTCGAGCCCCGGACGGGGCTCGCCTTTCCCTCCTACTTCTTGGTCGCGGCCTTGGCCGGGGCCTTCTCCACCTTGATGTGGGAGATCGCCTCGTGCTCGCCCTTGTCGTTGTCGCGGCAGGTCAGCTTGACCTTCTCGCCGGCCTTCAGGGCCTTCAGGTGCGTGGCGGCGGCGGCGTCGACCTTCATGGTCGCCTCGCCCTTGTCGGTCTTGATCGTGAGGGTCTTCGCCTTGGCGTCCGCCGAGACGACCTCGGCCTCGACGACGTGGGTCTTGGCAGCCGCGGGCGCGGCCATCGCGGGGGCCGCGGGCGCGGCCACGGCCTTCGCGGGGGCCGCCGGCTTGGCCGGGGCGGTCGCCTGCGAGGCGGAGGCCACGCCGGCGACGACGAACAGGCCACACAGCAACAGTGTGAGTTTCTTCATGTGAGTCAGTACTCCTTGGTTTAAGCGGGGGCCATGCAGCCGCCCGTCTATCTCCTCATCTGCAACCGTGGTGCCAGGGAGCAGGGTTAAAGCGTCATTTCACGTAAGTTACTGGTATCGAGAGCGTTGTCGATGAGCATCTCGCGGGAGAGCCTCAATCCTCGGCGTCGACCGCCCCATTCCGTGCACCCGCTGCCCCATCCGGGGCACCCTGGATCTTCTCCAGGCGGTACTGCAGTGTCCGGCGGCTGAGCCCGAGCAGGCGGGCGGCCTGCGTCACGTTGCTCCCGCACTTGTCGAGGGCGCGGAGGATCAGGCGGCGCTCGAGCCCGTCGAGGTCGAGGCCCTCGTCCGGGATCTCGATCGGCAGCCCG
>JBGPQQ010000249.1:0-5596 GCA_041489115.1 Vicinamibacteria bacterium
AGCCGACGCGGCGCGTCTGCCGGAACTGCGGGAAGCCAGACTGTCCAGGTGGGTCGTTACTCGACCACGTCCGGCGGGAGGTCGCAGCCATGCCTCGTGAGCAGGTCAAGGAGCAGCTCGCCAAGATCCTCCGCGTGCTCGCGGAACGCCGTACCCGAAGAAGGAGACGTCGATGACGAAAGACCCAGACGCAGACCCGGACCCCGCTGCCGTTGCCGCCGCCATCTACGCCCGCCGGAGCCAAGAGCAGCCCGGCATGCGAGAAGAAGCCAAGTCCGTGTCCCGGCAGATCGAAGGCGCCCGCGCCTGGATCGCGCAACGTGGTTGGACGCTGGACGAAGACCACATCTACAAAGACGACGGCGTGTCGGGTTTCTTGTTCGCTGGCCGTCCTTCCTTCCAAGCCATGCTGCAGGCCGCCACCTCCGGCGCGTTACAAGCCCTCGTCCTCTTCGACCTCGACCGGTTCGGCCGGAACAGTCGCAGGACAATGGAAGCCCTGTACGCCCTGGACGACCTCGGCATCGCCGTGTGGGACTACTCCACCTCGCGAAGCGTGGACCTGGAATCCTTCGAGGGCCGCGTCCTGACCACGCTGCAGGCCGAGTTCTCACAGCAATACTTCGAGACGATCCGAAAGAAGGTCCTTGCTGCAATCCACGCGAAGGCCCGACGCGGCGAATGGTGTGGTGGTCGGCCGTACGGCTACAAGTCCACGCGGTCCGCCGACGGCAAGAAAGACCTGATCCCTGAGCCCAGCGAGGCGCAGACCGTCCGCGGCATCCTCGAGCGGTTCGCCGCCGGGGCTGGGCTCCACGAGATCGCGCGTTGGCTCAACGAGCAGCAGCACATCCCGGCGCCTCGTAGCGCCGCCTGGAACACGGCATGCCTCCGTGGGATGCTTCGGAACCCGATCTGCATCGGCCGATGTGAATACGGAAAGACCCGCGTGAAGCGCGGACGCGAAGCCGGAGGCCGAGAACGCGCGCAGCGGCCCACGCCTCCGGAGGACCGTGTCGTCACTGACCGTCCAGACCTGCGGATCATCAGCGACGACCTGTGGCAGCGTGTCCAGGCGCGACTCGCCGCGGCGCAGCGGCAGTTGCAGGAAGCGCTCGCACGAGGCGCCACTGCTCCTGCTCCGCACAAGGCGGCTCCGAAATACCTCCTCAGCGGCCTGCTCATCTGCCCGGCCTGCGGTGGAGGCTTCATCTTCCGCCACACGGGCTTCAAGCGCGTCGGCGGGGCGTACATCTGTAGCGGCCGCTACAAGCGCCCGGGCTCCTGCAAGTGTCGCTTCGCGCTGCCGCGTGAGGAGGCTGAGCGCAGCGTCCTGGCCGTCCTGCGGCAGGCGCTGTTCAACCCTGACCGGGAGCTGCTGCTGCTAGTCCCGGACGCCGCCGCTCGCGAACGCCTACGCGTAGCGCTCCTACAGCGTGGCGAGGAGCTGGAGGCGGTGCTGCAGCAGGAGCCAACCGCGGCCCGTGCGTTACTCATCAGGCTCCTCGGCCCGATCACGTTCGTGTGGGACAAGGATGCCGATCAGCCCGTATGGCTGCTACTGGACGTTGACAAGCCGGAGGCTGGGCGGTTTCCCATCGACGTGTCCGGCACGAACGTCGGGCTCATCCCGTGGACTGCGGAGCTCTTCTCGCGTGTGCTCGTCGGGAGCGACTCCACGGTAGAAACTTCGGGTGGCCGAAGTACGGCATCTCGCGCTCGCGGTTCTGCTCGTTGAACGCGATGGCGTCGGTGAGCGTCTTCACCGGGGCCTTCGGGCCCAGGGAGGCGAAATAGGCCTCGAGGCCCGCCTTGAACTCGTAGAGCATCACCTCGAGCTCGGGGTCGCCCAGCTCCTTCACGTTCGGCACGTCGGCCGGGTCCACGATCACCGCCCCGCGACGCTTCAGCTCGGCCACCGCCTCGTCGAAGAGCCGGTCGGTGTCGGGGTGGAAGCCGGCGAGATTCCGGGCGACGCCGATGCGGGCGCCGCGGAGGCCGTCCGCGTCGAGGGCTTTCGCGTAGTCGGAGGAGCGGCCCTTCGCCCCGGCGGTCGCGGGGTCGCGCGAGGCGTCGACGCCGGCGAGCGCGGTCAGGAGCACGGCCGCGTCGGCCACCGTCCGCGCCATGGGCCCGGCGGTGTCCTGCGTGTGCGAGATCGGGATGATCCCGGCCCGGCTCACGAGGCCGACGGTCGGCTTGATGCCGACGATGCCGCAGTTCGTCGAAGGGCACACGATCGAGCCGTCCGTCTCGGTGCCGACCGCGAGCGGCGCGAGGTTCGCCGAGACCGCGACGCCGGACCCGGAGCTCGAGCCGCAGGGGTTGCGGTCGAGGGCGTAGGGGTTGCGGCACTGGCCACCGCGCGCGCTCCAGCCCGAGACGGACCGCGTCGAGCGGAAGTTGGCCCACTCGGACAGGTTGGCCTTGCCGAGGATCATGGCCCCGGCCTCGCGGAGCCGCGCCGCGACGGGCGCGTCGCGCGGCGGTGTCGAGCCCTCGAGAGCCAGCGAGCCGGCCGTCGTGGTCATCCGGTCGGCCGTGTCCACGTTGTCCTTCACGAGGACCGGGACGCCGTGGAGCGGCCCGCGGGGGCCCCTCGCCCGGCGCTCCGCGTCGAGGCCGTCGGCGATCGCCAGCGCCTCCGGGTTCGTCTCGATCACGCTTCGCAGCTCCGGTCCCTGCCGGTCGAGCGCCGCGATGCGGGCGAGGTACGCCTCGGCGAGACCCCGTGCGGTCAGCTCCCCGCTGGCCATCCTCTTCTGGAGATCTGCGAGGGTGACCTCGTCGAAGGCGAAGGACGGGACGGCGACGGGCTCGGCCGTCGCCGGCTCGGCCGGGGTGCCGCTCCCGGCCAGGGCCGCCGCCCCCGCCACCGTCCCGCAGCCCAGGAAGCTCCGGCGCTTCATCTCTCCCTCCTACTCGCTCGACTCCGGGGCCGGCAGGCCCTGGCTGGACTCGCCCTCGCCGTCCGCCCGCGACAGCAGCCGCCGGGCGTCCCAGTCCACGACCAGCAGCGTCCCCGTGGGCACGAAGTGGTCCTCGCCGACCTCGCGGGACAGCAGGCGCACGACGCCGCCGTGGGTGAACAGGAGATGGCGCCCCGGACCGAGGGCGTCCACGAAGGAGAGGACGCGCGCGCGCAGGTCGTCGAAGCTCTCGCCGCCGGGCGCCTCGAAGCCCTCGAACCGGGCGAGGCCCTCCTGGACGCGCGGCTCGAGCGTCTCCCAGGGCAGCCCCTCCAGCTCGCCGAAGCTCATCTCCCGCAGCCGCTCGTCGCGGCGCGGCTCGCCCCACGCGAGCCGGGCCGTGGTGTGGGCCCGGCGGAGGTCCGAGGACCACACGCCCTCGAACCGTTCCCCGGCCAGCAGCGGCCGCAGGGCCGAGGCCTGGTCCTCCCCGTGCTCGGTCAGGGGCACGTCCGTCCAGCCGGCCAGCGTCCGTCCCCGGCTCGCCGGTGTCTCGCCGTGGCGCACGAGCCAGAGCTCCCGGTGTCCGTTCGCCCAAGTCATGGCGGCGAGTCTATCGGAGGCGGGGGCGGGGGGAAAACGAAGGGGGACGGCCGCCCGCGCCGGGCATCCAACGATGTGGACACGCTCTTTCCAGAACCAACCCGCCGCCTCGCGCGTAACAGCCTGTGAAGCGGGCCGAGTGATCCCGGCCCGAGCGGAGGTGAGTCCATGAGGAAGAGCATCCTGGCGGGCGCCGGCCTTCTGGCCCTGTCGATCCTGCCCGCGGTCACGGCCGCGGCCCAGACGGGGACCGCCTGGCTTCACGTCCGCGTCGAGGAGGCGAAGCAGGCCTCGAAGGTCGCCGTCAACCTGCCCATGACGGTGGTGGAGGCCGTCCTCAAGGCCTCCCCCGAGATGATCGAGAAGCACGGGAAGATCCACCTCGGCGAAGAGCACGGCATGAAGATGGCCGACCTGCGCAAGGCCTGGAAGGCGCTGGCCGAGGTCGGGGACGCCGAGCTCGTGACCGTCGAGTCCGAGGAAGAGAACGTCAAGGTGATGCGCAAGGGCGACCTCGTCCAGGTGTTCGTGGACAGGAAGCCGAAGCCGGGCAAGGACGGCAAGGCGGCCACGAAGGGCGCCGAGGAGGTCCGGGTCGAGGTGCCGGTGAGCCTGGTGGACGCGTTCCTCTCCGGCGAGGGCGAGGAGGGCAACATCCAGGCGGCGGTGGCCGAGCTCCAGAAGCGGCGCGGCGACATCGTGCGTGTGAACGACGAAGACAGCCACGTGCGGGTCTGGATCGACGAGCAGAACACCCAGTCCCCCGCCGGGAAGTAGGCCGTCATGACCAAGCTGGCGGTGATCCTGGGCGTGCCCATCGCCCTCCTGGCCACGGTGGCCAGCCTGGGTGTCGTGGTCGTGGACGTGAGGGAGGGCGGGCCGGACGGCCACCGGATCGTGGTGCCGGTCCCCCTCGTCTTCGCGCAGGCCGCCCTCGCCATCGCGCCCGCGGTGGTCCCGGCGGACAAGCTGCGCATCCCCGACAACGAGGCCCTCGAGCACATCGGCCTCGCGAGGGAGGTCCTCGAGGCGCTCGCCCAGGCCCCGGACGGCGAGCTGGTGCGAGTCGAGGAGCGGGACGAGCTCGTCGTGATCACCAAGGAGGGCCGCTCGCTCCGGGTCCGCGTCTCGGGAGCGAAGGAGAACGTCTCCGTCAACGTCCCGCTGCACCTCGCGCTCCAGGCGCTGCCCGACGAGCAAGGGCACATCAGGACCGCGGCGCTCGCGGGGGCGCTCGGCGCGGTCCGCTTCACGGACCTCGTCGACGTCCAGGACGGCAACGACCACGTCCGCGTCTGGGTCTGGTGAAGCTCCGGGGGGTGCGAAGCACCCCCCGGTTCTGGGCTCGTAGCTGTTTCGTCGTCCCGAGCCTGGGAAAGCCCCCTCGGAAGCCTGACCGCCGGCCGTGGCCTAGCGGGTCGTGGCTGTGGGTTTGCCGGCCGCGCCCTTGAACCTCCGCCAGGCGGCCTCTGTCTTCTCCGCCATCTCGCGGAGGGCGACTCGCACCCGGGCCTCCGTCGCGTCCAGCAACCGGGTGACCGCCTCGCGGCGATCCTGCCGGACCCGAGGGGGATGGCGGCCGGGATAGACTGCCGGGCGTCATGGTGAACGGCAGGTACTCGCTGCGGCTGGACCCCTGGGGGGCCCAGTACGAGGGGATGGTGCAGCTCGGGGAGGAGGACGAGCCCGTCCCCGTCGACATACGGGTCGAAAGCGCGGCCTGGGCCGCAATCCGCCCTCCGGCCGCACCGCCTCCCGGGAGGATCGCCTTCGTGGACGGCGTGCGCCGCATCGAGCACCGCCTCCTGATCGGGGACGGGGAGCGGACGGTGTTCGGGCTCCTGGGCTCGTTCGGCGTGGGAGCGGTGCTCGTGGGAACCTCCGCCGTCGTCGCGCACGAGACGATCGGCCGCGTCGCGGTGGCCGGCGGGGGCCTGAGGCTGGACCCCTTCCTCGCGCCCGTGGACGGGCGCGGGTCGCTCCTCTTCGAGCCCCGCACGGAGCCGGAGAACACGCCCGTGGCGCCGGTGGACGGCCTCCAGAAGGCGATGCGGCACACCGAGGCCGGCCTCGCCGAGCGGCTC
>JBGPQQ010000250.1:0-5584 GCA_041489115.1 Vicinamibacteria bacterium
CCTCCAGTCGTCCTGGGCATAGAGAGCGAAGTCGTCGGAGTGGCCCTCGAGCGGCCCCCGGGCGGTGTAGTGGTCGCGGGCCCGGTTGGAGACGATCCCCAGCAGGAAGTCGGAGAAGGCGTTCAAGGTCGACTCAGCCCCCGTGCCATCGAACGAGTACAGCCCGCGGTAGTTGACGCCGATCCCGAAGCCGTCCCGGGCGATGTTGCGGTTCCAGAGCCCTCCCGCCTTGATCGAGTGGCTGCCCACGACGAACGTGGTGCTGTTGCTGATCGAGAAGGCGTTCTGGGTGAGGGTGCGGTCCACGTTCCGGCTCGAGTCGGTCATGTTGTTCGGCCGGTTCGAGCCGGTGAAGGTGAAGGACGGGAACCCGTATTTCCCGGTCCCCACGATGCTCGGTGCCGTCTCCAGGCCGAACTGGCGGCTTATCTCCTCCGCCACGAAGTTGCTCTGCCGCTTCGAGTTGTCGTAGTTGTAGCCGATGCGCAGCTCGTTCACGACAGTGGGCGAGACGATCTTCGTCCACCCGCCAATCACGGCAGCGGTTTTGAGCACCGCATCCAGGATTCCCGCCTCGGGGTTGGCCGCGGTCTCGAACGTGACCGAGCTCGGGCTGCGGTGCTGGTAGCTCCCCCGGAGGAAGAGCGAGTCCTTGGGGCTCAGCTCGTGATCGATCCGCAGGTCCGCGCGCTGGCGCTTGAGCGTCTGGGGCAGGAACTGGCGGTAACGGCCATAGCCCGTCGACAGGGTCCCCGCGTTCGGCAGCGGGTAGTAGAAGTTCATGACCTTCTGCGCCGCCGAGTCGAGGCGGCTCGCGGGGATCACGTTGCCCGGGAAGTTCTGGCCGGTCAGCGGGTCCCTGATCGTGAAGGAGGCCCCCGAGAAGTCACCGGCCCGCATTGCGGCGGTGGGGACCGTGATGTTGCTGCCGCCGTAGATGCTCTTGGAGTTCGACCCCTCGTAGTTCGCGAAGAAGAACGTCTTGTTCGTGGCGATGGGACCGCCGAAGGACGCCCCCCAGCGGTGCTGGTGGGTGTCGGCGTTGGGGTCGTCCCGCAGCCCGGCCAGATCCTCCTCGGACAGGCCGTACTTCTGGTTGTAGGTGAGGGCGTTCAGCTCGTTCGCGTTGAAGTCGTAGAAGGCCGTCCCCCGGTAGGCGTTGCCGCCGCGCTTGGTCGTGACCACGACCCCGGCGAGGCCGCCGTACTCGGCGCTGTAGGAGTTCGAGAGCACCTGGATCTCGGCGATCGCGTCGAGGCCAGGCGCGGAGTTCCCGATGGTGCCGAAGATCGCGTTCGTGGAGGCCTGGCCGTCCTGGATGTAGGAGACGCCGTAGGTCCGGCCGCCCAGGAACTGCCTGTCGTCCGAGCCGCCGAGCACGTTCGGGTTGAGGTACAGGAACGAGTCCATGTCCCGGCTGCTGCGGGGGAGGTCCCGGAGCTGCTGCTCCTCGATCCCGCGGGCGACGGCCGGGCTCTCCAGGACGATGTCGCTCTTGGCCTCGGCCGACACCGTGACCGTTTCGGTGACCCCGCCGAGCTCGAGCCTCGCGTCCACGCGGGTGGGGACGCCCGTCCGCACCACGACCCCGGTCTGCTCGTACCTCTTGAAGCTCGTGGTGACGATCTCGACCCGGTACGAGCCGGGCCGCAGGTTCGCGGCCTCGAAGCGGCCCTCCGCGTCGGTCTCGGCCGTGCGGGGGACGCCGGTGTTCTGGTCGGTGATCAGGACCGACGCCTTGGCCACGACACCGCCTTGGGGGTCGGTCACGGTGCCGCGGATCGTGCCCAGGATGGTTTGTGCCGAGGCGGTGGCGGCCACGCCCAGCAGGGCCAGGAGCGCAAACAGAACGAACCGGGGCAGGGCCGGCCGCGTCCCGCCCCCGGTGGTCAACCGGAACGTTCGCATGTTCTTCCTCCTCGGCGTCCCGCCGATCACCGGACGGCACCCGACCCCAGGCCCCGGCGTATCTGCCGGGGTTGGCGTCGGCCGCCTGCAATCGAAAGCAAACAACAGCCGATGATGCTTTCTATAACTTTCTTTTGCCTCTGTCAACCTCCTTTTTTCACTTGCGCCGCTTGAGGGGGGCTCACCTTCTCCGCTACCCTGCGGCGCGTGGAGACTTCTTCGGCCAGGCAACGCCTGCTGGCGAGCGTCTTCGTGTCCCTCCTGGCGCTCCTGCCGGGCTGCCGGCGCGCGGCGTCGACGACTCCCCCCGCCGAGCGGCCGAACGTCCTCCTCGTGACGATCGACACCCTGCGCGCGGACCGCGTCGGCTGCTACGGCCACGCGTCGGCCTCGACCCCCGTGCTCGATGCCCTGGCCGCCCGCGGCGTCCGCTTCGCGACCGCGGTCGCCCACGTCCCCCTCACGGGGCCCTCCCACGCCTCGATCCTCACCGGGCTGGGGCCCCTCGGCCACGGCTTCCGCGAGAACGCCGGCTTCGTCCTGCCCGCCCAGGTGAAGTCCGGGGCCGAGGACTTCCGCCAGGCGGGGTACAGGACGGGGGCCTTCGTCTCGGCCTTCCCCCTCGACCGCCGCTTCGGCTTCGACCGCGGCTTCGAAACCTACGACGACCACCTGCCGAAAGGCAACGACCCCCGCCGCACGCCGTACGTCGAACGCTTCGCCGACGCGACCACCGACGCCGTGCTGCGCTGGCTTGCCGCCCCGGGGCCCGCCGCCGCGCCCGGGCGCCCGTTCTTCCTCTGGGTCCACTACTACGACCCCCACGCGCCGTACGAGCCGCCGGGCGACTTCGCCGCGCGCTTCCGGGGCGCGCCCTACGACGGCGAGGTCGCGTTCGCCGACCAGCAGGTCGGGCGGCTCCTCCGCGCGCTCGAGGAGCGGGGCGTTCTCGCGAGCACGCTCGTCGTCGCGATGTCGGACCACGGCGAGGGCCTGGGCGATCACGGCGAGGGCACCCACGGGCTTTTCGTCTACGACTCCACGCTCAAGGTCCCCTTCATCGTGGCCGGACCGGGCGTCGCCGCCGGGCGCGTCGCGCCGACGGTCGCCCGCGGCATCGACGTGCTGCCGACCCTCCTGGACTACGCCGGCGTGAAGCTGCGCCCCGAGCTCGAGGGACGATCGCTCCGACCCGCCATCGAAGGGCGGGAGATGAGCGACGCCCCCGCCTACGCCGAGACGCTCTACCCGCAGCGCGAGTTCGGCTGGGCCCCGCTCTTCGCCTGGCGGACGGCGCGGCACAAGATGATCGAAGCGCCGCGCCCGGAGCTCTACGACCTCGAGACTGATCCGGGCGAGACGGACAACCGAGCCGGGCGCGAGAACGCGCGCCTCGCGGAGATGCGGCAGAAGCTGGAGGCGGCGCTCTCGCGCCCGGCCGTCTCCGCCGCGGCCGACGTCGATCCCGAGGCGGCGGAGAGGCTGCGCGCTCTCGGCTACGTGGCCGGGGGCGGAGGCGGGACACCGGCAGCCGCGGGGGCCTCTCTCCGTGACCCCAAGGACGGCCAGCGCCTCGTGCCGATGCTCAACCGGGGCATGTCGGTGGTGCGCACCGATCCCGCGGCCGCGATCCGCGACCTCACGGCCGTGCTCGCCGAGGACCCCGGCCTGCTCATGGCCCGGCGGTCCCTGGCCGTCGCCTACACTTCCGCCCACCAGTACGAGCGCGCCATCGCCGAGCTCCGCCGCCTCGAGAAGGAAGGGCTCCTGAGCGCCGAGGACAGGATCGTGCTCGGCGACAACCTCCGCTTCGCGGGCCGCCTCGACGAGGCCACCGTCGTCCTCGAGCGCACTGCCCGCGAGGCCCCGCGCTTCGCCCAGCCCTGGCTCTCGCTCGCCGAGGTGCACGTCAAGAGAGAGAAGCTCGCCGAGGCCGCCGCGGCCTACGAGCACGTCCTCCAGATCGCTCCCGACCACGTCGAGGCCCTCCGGGGACTGGGCGACCTGGCCCTGCTGCGGCAGCAGGCCGACGAGGCGAGCCGCCGCTACGCGCGCATCCTCGAGATCGAGCCCGCCGACGCCGGGGCGATGACCAAGCTGGGCGTCGCCCGGATGCGAACGGGACGGTCGGACGAGGCGATCTCGCTCTTCCGCCGGGCGATCGAGCGCGAACCGAAGAACGGGGAGGCGCTCCTGTACCTCGCGGGTGCGCTCGCCTCGACCGGGCATCCGGCCGAGGCGCTGCCCTTCTTCGAGCGGGCGCTCGCCGCCGGGCAGCGCAATCCCATGGCGCTCAACGGTCTCGCCCTGACCCGAATGGCGGTGGGGGACCGCAGGGGCGCGGCGGACGCGTTCCGCGAGTCGCTGCGTCTGGACCCGAAGCAGCCGGACGTGTCGCGCACGCTGGCGGAGATCCGTCGGGGCGGGCCGTCCGACTGATTCGTCTCCGAGCGCAGCCCGTGACCCGCAGCCGGTCGGCTATTGCCGGGCGCTCGTTCCCTCGATCACGAACGGCTCCCGCGCCTCGGCCGACGTGCCGGCCGCGAGGTCGGTGACTACTACGATCACCTCGTAGCGCCCGGGCGGGGCGCCGTCGAGGGGGACGCCCAGACTGCGGGCGAGCGCGCCGTCCGGCCCGCCCTGGAGCGGCGTCTCGGGCATGGCCGCGAGGAACCGGCCGTCGCTCCTCCGGATCGAGAAGCCCGCCGTCACCTTCGGCCGGCCCGTGGCGGCGTCCCTTCCGGCGCCGTACACCTCGAAGCGGCAGTGCAGGGTCCCCGCGGCGGCGAACTGCCGCCGCGGGGTCGCCTCGGGCGCGGGCGGCGCGCCCTTCGCGTCGTCGCGCAGGCGGTCGGTCAGGGCGAGGCTCGACACGCGGAGCCCGGCGAGGGCGGGCACCTCGAACGCGTGGGTCAGGCTGCCGACCCGTCCGCCGTTGCGGTCGCGGGCCACGATCTTCGCCTGGTAGCGCCCGGGCGCGAGGCGGACCTCGCGGGTGATCGGGAAGCCGTCGCGCTCGTAGCGCGCCCTCGTCTCCGGGCGCAGGCTCATCTCGAACTGCTGGTCGAAGCGGCTGAACTCGCCCGTATCCTCGCGGGCGACCAGGAGGAGGAACTCCAGCGTGTCGCGCGCCGTGCCGCCCTTCTCCACGAACGCGAAGCCGCGGACGTCGGCTTCGACCGTCAGGCGCACCGAGGCCTTGCCCGCCTCGGCCTCCGCGAAGACGTCGGCGATCGCGCGGAGCGGCACGTCGGCGAGGTCGAACGGCGCGTCGAGCGCGCGTTGGATGGCCGCGTCACGCCCCTCGGCCGTCTCCTTTCGCTTGTCGTTCCCGCCGGGCGCGTAGTACCCGCGGCGGGCGCGGACCGCGACGCCGTCGCGCGCGACCTTGACCTCGATCGCGCGGAAACGGCCGTCGGCCTTGCGGTTCGCCGGCGTGTAGCCGAGCAGGTAGTAGCTGCGCGACTCGCGGCCGATGCGGGCGAGACCCGCCGCGAGGTCGTTCCGGTCGCGCAGGCTGAAGCCGCCGGTGTCGGCGGCCAGCGCCTCGCTGCCCTCGCCCCGCTCGCGCGACTCCGTGAACCACGAGCCCAGGTCGCGGAACTCGGTCCGCGTCCCGATCTCGGCCGACATCCCGGTGGTCGCGGCGCTGAGGCCGCGCGCGTCGAGGAAGTAG
>JBGPQQ010000251.1:0-5580 GCA_041489115.1 Vicinamibacteria bacterium
GCCCCTCCCCGGCCGCGCGCCGCCGTCCGATCCGCGACTCCGTGGAGCGCGTCGTCGACTCGGTCGTGCTGGCGCACCTTAAGCCCTGCAGCCGGGCCGACCGCCTGGGAGTGCCGTGCTTTCCGGTGACGGTCGAGCAGGAGGGGCCGCGCTTCTCCGTGGCCGAGGCGCTGCGGCGCTACCGCGCCAACGGCTCGCCGAGCCCGAGCCGGCCCCCGACCGTCGCGGAGACGCAGCGCCACCTCTCCGGCGCTCCTCTCTCGGCGTCCGGTACCTTCGGGTCGTTCGACCCCGTCTGCACGACGAAGAACCTGCTGAAGAAGCTCTCGGGGAAGAACACGACGTACCACCTCTACCGCACCTGGGACGCGCGCGGCGAGCGCCCGCTGCTGACCGACCGGCTGCTCGACCCGAACGTCTACGGCTCGAACTCCGACTTCCACTACGAGTACCTCGGCAAGTTCGACGGCGAGTGCGAGGCGGTCGCCGCGTGGCGCAAGGCGCTGCGCGAGGCCACCGAGCCGAAGCCGGTCCCCGACGCGGTGTGGGACGAGCCGCCGCCGCCCGAGTGACGGCGCTTCGGATATGCTCGCTCCGTCGGAACGACACTGAGGAGGCCGCCATGTCCGAGAGAAGCCTGGGAAGGCGTGATTTCGTCAAGCTCGCGGCCGGCGGCGCCCTGGCCCTGCCCGCCCTCGGCGCCCGCGCCGCCGCCCAGCCCGCCGGGTTCCCGCCGCGCCCGGCGAAGAAGAAGGCCCTCTTCGTCTACGGCGGCTGGGACGGCCACGAGCCGGTCAAGTGTCGCGACCTCTTCGTGCCCTGGATGCGGAAGAGCGGGTTCGACGTCGTGGTGTCCGACACGCAGGCGCCCTACGCCGACGCCGCGCTCATGAAGACGATCGACGTCGTCGTCCAGGTCTGGACGATGGGCACCATCCAGAAGGAGCCCTTGAAGGGCCTGCTCGACGCGGTGAAGGCCGGCACCGGCCTCGCCGGCTGGCACGGCGGCCTCGGCGACGCCTACCGCCAGGAGACCGAGTACCGGTACATGGTCGGCGGGGACTGGGTCGCCCACCCCGGCGGCATCATCGACCACGAGGTGCACGTGACCGACCACGAGGACCCGGTCACCGCGGGCCTCTCCGACTTCAAGGTGAAGAGCGAGCAGTACCTCATGCACGTCAACCCGAACAACAAGGTGCTCGCCACCACCCGCTTCAGCGGGGCCGTGGACCCCTGGATCGACGGCTTGACGATGCCGGTCGTGTGGAAGAAGGCGTACGGGAAGGGCCGCGTCTTCTACACCTCGCTCGGGCACACCGCGGACGTGTTCGACATCCCGCAGGCCCTGGCGGTCGCCCAGCGCGGCATCCTCTGGGCGAGCGACGGCCGCTACGAGCCGACCCCGGACATGGTGTCGCCCGTCTACCCCCTGCGCTAGGAGCTTCAGTCGCGGTAGGCCGCGCAGGCGGAGACGCGCCGCTCGATCTCGTCGGCCTGGCGGCGATAGAGCGGCCCGCCGACGCCCCCGTAGCGCGACTGCAGCTCCGCGTCGGGGATGCCCTCGGGCAGGCCGTCGGCCGACGGGAAGAAGTCGTCGAGCCTGAAGCCGCCGGCGAGTCGCGCTTGCATCGCGGCGGCGGACGCCTCGTCCCGCGTGGCCACCTCCGCGAAGGTGGTGCCGGCGCGGTCGGCGAGGAGGTCGGCGAAGGAGAAGCCGCTGCCCCCGTCCGCGTCGAGCGCCTCCTTGAGAAGTCCCGCGGCGTCGCTCGGGGCGACGGCGGAGAGGACGACGAGCGCGGAGCTGACCGTGAAGTGGCGTGGCCAGTCGTCGCGGCCCCGCAGCGTCGTCCCCCCCCGCACCCGCTCCACTTGGCCCGACCGCTCTTCGTCCAGCTTCTCGCTCACCGCCGGGGCGAGCCGTGGGTGGCCGAGGACGACGCCGAGGGCCAGCAGCGCCGCGCGGTTCTCCTTCACCGCCGAGCCCTGTGCCGATCGTTCGCGGGCCAGGGCGAAGGCCGTCTCCAGGGCCCGGCCGAACCGCGCGTCGCCCACCGGGGCCGCGGGCAGCACCTCCAGGAGCCTGTCCAGCTGCGCGTAGACCGCCTCCTGCATCACCTCGCCCGCCTCCTCGCCCCACACGAGCCGGGCGATCAGGCCCCTCGGCATCTCCGCCCGCCCGTACGTGAGCGTCGCCTCCCGGGGTTCGAGCGAGAGCGACGCGACGGCGGGCAGCACGCGGCGCAGGTCGCGGTCGCCCTGGAGGCCGGCGGCGAGGAAGGGAGTGATGGCGTCGAGGAGGAGCGGCGGGACGGTCAGGTGTCCCACCCGGAGGCGCGGCTCGGCGACGGAGAGCCGCCCGTTCTCGATGCTCACGAGTGTCGAGGCGGTCACGTTGAGCCAGCGCCCGGTCCGGGGAACGTGGACGGTGGCCACTCCCGACACGCCTCCCGGCCGCAGGCTCAGGGTGGTGCGTGCCCTGACGCCGACCGAGGCCGCCCAGGCGACGAGCTGGTCGAGCTCCTGCGCGGAGAGGCGGAGAGTGCGGGTCTCGCCGGGCGGGACCTTCCGCGCGTCCTTGCCGCGGAATAGGTTCACGAGGTGGCGCTTGTCCGCCGAGGCGATCGGCGGCGACTCGGGCACCGCCGGCTCCCGCTCGAGCGCCAGCACGGCGAGGGCGAGGCCGCCGAGGAGGAGCAGGACGCCGAACACGGCCAGCTTCGGCAGGAAGACGAGCCTCGACCACCACCCCCGTCGCCAGGCGAGCCCGGCCCAGACGCCGAGCAGGATGCCGAGGGACGGCAGGACCAGCTCGAACGGGCCCGGGGGCGTCCAGCCCGCGCGGGCGGCGAGGGCGAGGAGCGCCAGGACGAGCGCGACGACGGTCGCGGGCAGGGCGACCCGGAAGCCCCTCGCGAGGCGCCCCTCGCGGTCGGGCATCGCGAGCACGCCGAGGAGCCCCAGAGGCGCGTAGCGCAGCCACTGGAGGGCAACCCGGAGCAGCGGACCCTTCGCCACGGCCCAGGCCCCGGCGGCCGACTGGATGTCGAGGAGGGACCCACCTCCGAGGAGCCGGGCGGGCAGGTCGAGAAGCGACGTCCCGAGCAGCACGGCCCAGGCCAGGAGGCAGGCGGCGGCGATGAGGTTGGAGGCAGCCAAGCCTCACAGTTTAGTCCAGCCGGACCCGGCCGCGCGCGCCTTGAATCACCCGATCCATTGCCTCGGGGGCGCGGGAGCGCGACGCTTGCAGGTGGAGGTGCGGTCATGAGACTGCTCGCGGCGGTCCTTCTCGGTGGTGCGCTGGCCGCCCCACCCCCTCTGGCGCAGGCGCCTCCGGCCCCGGCGCCCCCGGCCAAGGCCCCGGCGGTGAAGGCCCCGGAGTACGACCCGAAGACCGAGGTCACGGTCAAGGGCGTCGTCGAGGACTTCCACGAGTCGAAGATGCGGGGGGACCACCCCGGGCTCCACGTGATCCTGAAGACCGAGACGGAGACCGTCGAGGTCCACTCGTGCCCGGTCCGCTTCATGTCCGAGCTCGAGTTCACGATCGTGAAGGGCGACACCCTGACCGTGATCGGCTCGCGGCCGGAGGCCGGCGGGATCGTGGTGGCCCGCGAGATAACGAAGGGGCAGACGAGCCTCATCCTGCGCGACAAGACGGGCGCCCCGGCCTGGACCGGCCGCTGACCACGGCCGACGAGTTACACTCTCCGCGGGAGGGGAGGCCTTGTCCGACGACGACGCACCGAAGAGCGCCTACGAGATCATCCTCGAGCGCCTGAAGAAGAAGGACCGGGAGGACGGGGTCGAGGAGCGCCCGGTCACCGGGGAGCAGAAGGCGCGGATCGCGGAGCTGCGCAGGGTCTACGAGGCGAGGCTCGCCGAGCGGGAGATCCTGTACCAGTCGTCGCGCCGCAAGGCCGCCGACCTCGAGGAGCTCGACAAGCTAGAGAAGGAGTACCGGCGCGACCGCGAGCGGATCGCGTCCGAGCGGGACCGGAAGATCGACGAGGCCCGCGCCGGTAGGCGGGGTCACGGCCCGGCGGGGGCCGCCGGCAGAGCGGGCAGCTCGCAATCCGGGGCGCGCACCTCGAAGAGATAGAGAAGGGTCGCCCCCTCGCGCTCGACGGTGAACACGGGCTTCCCGGGCGTCCGCAGGTGGTCCTGGAAGCGGGTCGTCGCCAGGACGTAGTTCGGGCGGCCGTCGCCCAGGACCGGGAAGAAGAGCCGCCGCCCCTCCTCCGTCTGGGCGAGGTACTGCTCGATCTGCTGGAGGACGGAGTAGCCGGCGACGCGGATCTTCTCGCGGCACCGCGCCCCCGCGTACCGCTTCAGGAGCCACTCGCTGCCTTCCTTGTAGGAAAGGCACCAGTAGTCCCCCTCGTAGCGGTCGATGCCGGCCTTCATTCCCCCGGCCCAGAGCCGGTTGAAGTAGACCGCCTCGTAGGGGTGCAGCCGCACCATGTCCACGAGCGTGAGGAGGCACGCCGCCGCGAGCACGGCCAGGCCGGCCTGCTTCGCGACGCCGCGGGCCGGGGAGCGGAGGAAGGCGGCCACGGAGACGCCGGCGAGCACGGCGAGGAGCGGCACGAGGAAGAGGAAGTGGCGCAGCCCGTCGTAGAGCGGCATCCGGTCGACGACGACCCCGGTCACGAGCAGCGCGGGGATGCAGGCGAGCCAGACGGCCTGGAAGAGCCTTCGGCGCGCGTCGGGCCCGAGGGGACCCCGGCGCCACAGGAGGACGAGACCGATCGCTCCCAGCCCGAAGGCGAGGAGGTAGAGCTCCGGCAGCGTGAGCGCGAACCAGTTCGGAAGGTAGAAGCGGGACACGTCCTTCGCGGGCTGGAGCCGGCCGTCGTAGAGGAGGAGCATGTCCTCCCAGAACCGCGCGAAGCGCCCAGCCGCCCGGAACGGGTTGCGCAGCGGGTCCAGCATCGCCCACGGCCAGAAGGCGACCATCGCCGTCCAGCCCGCGGCCACCGCGCCGGCCCAGGCGGCGGCGAGACGCAGGAGGTCGCGCCGGGCGGGCCAGCCCGGCCTGTCTGATGGGCCCGAGCGCAGGACGAGGATTCCGAGCCAGAGCACGAGCGCGAAGCCGTAGAGGACGATCCCGCCCACACGCACCGCGGCCGCGAGGCCGATCAGGACGCCCGCGCCCAGGGCTCGGGCCCAGCTCACCCGGGGCCAGCCGTCGCAGGCGAGGATCGCGCTCACCGCGAGCGCGTACATCGCCGCGAAGGGGATGTCCTTCGCGTTGTAGAAGGAGTGGCCGTAGAAGACGGGCGTGAGGGCCAGGCAGAGGAGGGAGAGGAAGGCCCCGGGCGGACCGCCCAGCCTTCGCCCCATCGCGAGGACCGCGAGGAACGCGGCGAAGGCGAAGCCCAGGTTGGCGATCTGGCGGCTCGGCCAGGTCTCGAGGGGGGACGCGAGCACCACCAGCTGCGTCACGACCTCGCAGAAGCCGCCGTACTTCGTGATGTCGAGGTCGTCGGTGACCCGGGGCTCGTTCCCGAGGGTCGTGTACCAGCGGACGAGACGGTGCCCCCAGCGGTGCTGCACGCCAGCGTCGGCCGAGATGCC
>JBGPQQ010000252.1:0-5579 GCA_041489115.1 Vicinamibacteria bacterium
CGCCTTCTCGAGCGGGCGCATTGCCGATTGCCGGCTGCTGCGGGCCACCTGCCGGGCGCCCGCGCCCATGGGCCGGGCGCCACCTACGGCGGCGGGCGGTGACGCGCGGCGAGCAGCACCCGCGAGTACCAGTCCTCGCGGCCGGGCATCGGCTTCTCGACGAGGGCGCGGCGGCGCGCCTCCCAGTCGAGGCCGGGGTCCAGCCACTCGTCCCAGGCCCGCCGGCCCGCTGTCTCGTGCAGCAGCACCTCGCCCACGCGCCACCGGTCTCCCGACTGGAACGGCACGACCCGCAGCGCGAGGACCGGGCGCCCGCCCAGGGGGATCGCAATGACGTCGTGGTCGATCACGGCCTGCGGGTGCCCGTTCACCCACCGCAGGTCGAGCCTCTCCTCGCGCCGGCGCCGCTGGGCGACCGTCTCGAACGAGAGGCCGTCCGCGCTCACCTGCACGTCCGCGCTCCGGGGCAGGCGCGGCCCGTCGAGCGCCGCGAGCAGCGTCACCGCGGCGAGGGGCCTCGGCTCGGGCAGGCGGACCTCGAAGGGCGCCGACGGGTCGGGCTCGACGAAGGTCCGCAGGTCGGCGTCCCCCGCCGCTCCCGCGCCCGGCCAGGGGGAAGCCTCGGGCGCGAACGGCGGCACGAACGCGTGGAAGACGACGGCACGCCCCGCGTCCACGCGCCGCCACCGGCCGCCCAGCTGCCGCATCGTCCGCTCGAACTCGTCGGGCGCGGGCAGGCCGCTGGGGATCGCCGGGGTCAGCACCCACGCCACGTTCCGCGCGAAGCGCACCTCGTCGAGGAGCGGCAGCGGCCAGTGGCGGAAGCGGTCGTTCCAGGGCGGCGAAGCCACCACGCGCTCGCTGCTCTCCCACGTGAGGCGAAAGGCGGGCCCGTACGAGGCGTAGGCGTGGCGCACCCCGCTCTCCTCGAGCACGCGCCGCACCGGCCGCAGGTCCTGCAGCAGGAAGGGCGCCTCCGCGCGGTCGAGGTGCCGCCACGTCGAGAGCAGCTGCGCCCCGAGGCCGAGGTGCAGGGCGGCGAGCCCGAGCACGGCGACCCAGGCGCGCCGCGACGCGCCGCGGGGAGCCGCGGCCCAGGCCACGAGGGCCGCCACCGGAAGGTAGAGCGGGGTCAGGAAACGGACGGTGTGCGGCGCCGAGCGGAGTGGAAGAGGGAAAGCCAGCAGCGCGAGGCCCGCGGCGAGGAGGTAGAGAAGAGAGGCATGCCGCCCCGAGGTGGCGCGGCCGGCGAGGACGAGCAGGAACCCGTAGAGGAAGACGGTGAGGCCCGCCGCCCACCCCGCCGCGTGCAGCACGAAGTCCTCGGCGTCGGCGACCACGGGAACGTGCGTCCCGAGGACGCCGCCGAGCGGCTCGTGCAGCCGGGGGACGGTCTCGACGAGGTGGGAAAGAGCCGACTCGTCGCGGTCGGCCACCTGCACGATGCGGGTCGCCCCGGCGCCACCGAGGGCGCGCGCCCACAGGGGCGCGCTCGCGGCCGCGAGTGGCACGAGCGCCCACGCGAGCAGCCGCCGCCGGCCGCGCGACCGCGCCAGCACCCAGGCGCCGGCCGCCGCCACCGCGCTCGCCGACATGAGGTGGGTCCAGAGAGCGAGGCCGGAGAAGAGCCCGAGCATCAGCAGGGTGCCCCGGGGCGGCGCGCCGTCCTTCTCGCCGAGCCGCCGCCCAGCCTGCGCCGCGGTCAGCAGGACGAGGGCGCACAGGACGAGAGTGGTCGGGTAGAAGGGCGGCGGAAGGGCCGAGAGAAGCAGGAAATACGGCGGCGGGCAGGCCACGAGCACGGCGGCGGGCAGCGCCGCCGCGGGGTGGAGCTCGCGCGCCAGCGCGTACGTGAGCGGCACCAGCAGGAGCCCGAGCAGGAAGTACGGCAGGCGCAGCGCCTCCGTGCTGCATCCCCACGCCGCGACGAAGGGCAGGACCACCCACGAGTCGAGCGGCGAGCCGTAGGGTTGCCCCCAGAGCGTCGTCCCCACCCCCGGGTGCCGCGCCATGAGGCCGACGATCGCGGTGTCGCCGTCCACCGGCGTGCGCAGCGCCTCGATCCAGAACGGCACCCGCACGACGATCGCGAGAAGCAGGACGAGCGGGATCGCGCGCGAGGGTCTCACGGCCCCTCCTGCTGCGGCGTCTCCCCCGGCGACGGCGCCTCCGGACCTCCCTCGACTCCCGCGCCCGCGAACCAGGGCGGCGGCCACGGCTGCGTGACCCAGCCTACGAGGCTGGGCCCCACCGAGAGGCCCAGCACGAGCGCCGCCGCGGCCGCGGCCAGGCGATGCCGTCGGTCGATCGCCGGGCGGGTGCGCCACGCGACCCAGCCGTGCGCGGCCACGAGGAAGACGGCGGGCATCACCGGCAGCCGGTAGCGCGGGTAGCCGTGCGCGGCCACGTGAAGCAGCACGTAGAACGCGAGGAACGCGAGCAGGAGGAGAGGCCCGCGGCCACGGGGGAGTACCGCAATGCCTGCCACGAAGAAAACGAGGAGTGCGAGGTACGGCAGCAGGACCACCGCGACGGCGAGGAGGGCGAGGGGGCGGGTGACCGCGCCGTAGGCCCCGCGCTCGAGGTGGACGATGGGCTGGCCGTGCGCCGCCCAGAAGGCCGGCATCTCGTCGCGCAGCTTCTCGAGGATCCAGCGCGGCTGCCGCTCGAGGATGGCCTCGACCGCCCGGCGGCGCGCGTGCTCGTACTTCGGGATCCGGCCGTGCACCGCCCAGTACTCCTCGTATACCTCCTGCCGCGAGAGGCGCGTGTTCCCCTGCCAGAGGTTGAGCGCGCCCGAGGTGGAGACGGGGACGAACGCGTCGAAGACGAGCCAGTTCCGGACCGTCCAGGGCAGCACGACGAGTGCCGACGCGACGAGGAACAACGCGGCGCGCCGGCCGCCCCCCGCGCGGCGCCACGCCAGCCAGAGCGCGGCGAAGGGGAGGAAGTAAAGCACCGTCTCGCGGGTGAGGATAGCGAGCCCCCACAGCAGGCCCGAGACGAGGGCGGCGCCCGCCGAGGCCTTCCCGTCGGCGGCGAGGAGCCGCTCGATCGCCCACCACAGCAGGACGGTGAAGACGGTCTCGGACCAGAAGTGCGACGCGAACCAGACGAGCTCGGGGTAGAAGGCCGCGACCCCCGCGGCGACGAGGCCGGCCCGCTCCCCGAAGACGCGGCGCCCGGCGAGACCGAGGGCGGGCACGAGGAGGACGCCGGCGAGGCACTGCACGTACTTGACCGCCTCGAGGGTGCCGAAGAGGGCGAAGGGCACGCCGACGAAGTAGAGGTAGAGCGGCGGGTGGAAGACGAAGCGCAGGCGCAGGGGCGAGAAGGCGACGTCCGGCGACGGGAGGATCTCCGAGCCCCAGGAGACCCACATCGTCTCGTCGGCCACGGGGTCGGTGCGGGGCTCGAGCGCCACCCAGAGGAGCCGCACCGCCAGCCCGGCCAGGGTCAGGGCCAGGAGGCCTCGGCGGAAGGAGCCGGACACGACGGCGACCATAGCACAGCCGTTTTGCCGGTGCGCAGCGGCCGTGCTAGCGTGGCCTGTTCGCCTGATGAGACCGATCCTCCCCGCGGCGGTCGCCACCGCCCTCGCTCTCTCCGCCTGCGGCCGCCCCCCCGAGCCCGTGGACCTGCTCGGCGCCGGCGACCGTCTCGTCGAGGCCGCCGCCGCCGGGGAGGGCCGCGACACCGTTCTCGAGGCCGCGAAGCGCGGCCTCCGCCTGAACGACGTCATTCGCCGCGGCTTCCCCGCCGGGCCCCCGGGCCGACTGCGCTTCGCCCTGGACATCCCGAAGGGGGCGCACCTGCAGCTCGCCTGCGCCATCGACCCGCGGTTCCACGAGCGCCCCGGGGTCGAGTTCGTGGTCAAGGTGAAGCAGGACGGCCGCGAGGAGGTCGTCTGGACGCAGCTCCTCGACCCGATCTCCCGCCCCGAGCACCGCGCGTGGGTTCCGGTGGACGTGAACCTCGCGAAGCACGCCGGCCGGGGGCGCGAGCTGGTGCTCGAGACGCGCGGCTACGAGCAGACGGGCGAGGCGGAGCGCGCCTGGTGGGGAACGCCCGCCCTCACCCTCGATCGGAAGGCGCCCCTCGCGATCGTCTACCTCGTGGACACGCTGCGGGCGGACCACGCCGGCGTCTACGGCTACTCGCGGAGGACGACCCCCGAGCTCGACGCATTCGCCCGCGACGCGGTCGTCTTCGACGTCGCAGTGATGCACGCCTCGTGGACGAAGCCGTCGGTCGCCTCGATCCTCACCTCTCGGCTGCCCGGGCAGCACCGCGCGGTGCAGCTGCGCGACCCCCTCGACCCCTCGAACGTGACGGTCGCCCAGCGGCTCGACGCGCGCGGCTGGGCGACCGGCGCCGCCATCGCCAACTCGGTGATCTACGGCGCGGAGTCGGAGTTCGACCGCGGCTTCGACGTGTTCGCCGGGCTCCACGGCGACGACGACCGGCGAAGCAAGCTCGTCGGCGCCGACGTCGTGGTGGACTCGGCCCTCGCCTTCCTGCGCTCGCGGCGCGGCATGCCCACGTTCCTCTACGTCCACACCATGGACCCGCACGTCCCGTACGCCCCGCCCCCGCCGTTCGACCGGATGTTCGAGCCCTTCCCCACGGAGGAGCACCCCGCGCGCGACCCCCGCACCGACTACAAGGAGCCGCTCGACCGGGAGCGCATGATCGCGCAGTACGACGGGGACATCGCGTTCGGGGACCGCGAGTTCGGCCGCTTCGTCCGCGAGCTGAAGGCGGCGGGGCTCTACGAGGACGCGCTCGTCGTCTTCCTGGCCGACCACGGGGAGGAGTTCCTCGACCACGGGCGCTGGCTCCACGGCCGCAGCCTCTTCGACGAGCTCATCCGCGTCCCGCTGGTCGTGAAGTTCCCGCGCCACGAGTGGGCCGGCCGGCGCGTGGCCGGGCAGGTGCAGGGGCTCGACGTGGTGCCGACGGTGCTCGAGGCCATGGGCGTCCCGCTCACGTCCGACCTCGGCGGCCAGCCGCTGCAACGGACTCTGGCCGGCGCTCCCAAGCCGCGCCCGGCGCTCGCCGAGATCAGCCACCGCGGCTTCGTGGCCCACGGGGTGCGCACCGAGGAAGACAAGTACGTCCGCCGCTTCAGCCCCGACGACGACGAGCTCTACTTCGACCTCGCGCGCGACCCGAAGGAGAAGACGAACGTCGCCGCGGGGAGCCCCCAGCGCGTCCGGCTCCTCCAGGCCCAGGCCGAGGCGGGCATGTCGCCGAACCCCTTCCGGTACGTCGTGCAGGTGGCGGGCCCGGGCCGCTTCGCGCTCAGGCTGGAGACGCGGGGCTGGCTCGAGGGGGTCGAGGCGACCGGGCTCGGCCCGCAGGAACGGTCCAGCCTGGGCGGCAACGGGCGGTGGCTCGAGCTCCGCCTCGAGCCACGCGGCGGCGCGCCGCGCGAGATCGGCTTCACGGTGCGGCCGGTGGGGGCACCAGTCACGCTCGCCGGCACGCGCGACGGGAGGCCGCTGCGGCCGGCGGACGTCGCGGTGGGCGAGAGCTCCTTCCGTCCCGAGGCCTTCCCTTTCCGGCTGCCCGACATC
>JBGPQQ010000253.1:0-5572 GCA_041489115.1 Vicinamibacteria bacterium
ACCTTGATCTGCATCGGGTAGCCCATCCAGCCGAAGATGTCGATGTTGTCCCAGCCCTCCTTGTTGTCCCCCCGCGGCGGGTAGTAGTTGATGCGCACCACGTGGTGGATCTTCCCGTAGAGGTCGGGGTAGAGCTTCGGCTGCAGGATATGCTCGAGCACGCCGAGCTTCGAGACCTCCTTCGTCTTGAACGACTCGGGGTCGTCGAGGACCTCGCCGTCGCGGTTGCCGAGGATGTTCGTCGAGTACCAGCCGTTCATGCCCAGCAGACGCGCCTTGAAGCCCGGGGCGAGGATCGTCTTCATCAGGGTCTGGCCGGTCTTGAAGTCCTTGCCGCCGATCGGGGTGCCGGTCTTCTTCGCGAGGTCCACCATCGCGGCGAAGTCGCCGGAGAGATTCGGCGCGCCGTTGCAGTAGGGGATCCCCTCCTTGATCGCGCAGTAGGCGTAGATCATCGAGGGCAGGATGTCGGGGTGGCTCTCGTCGAGGCCCTTCTCGAACTTCTCGATCGAGGAGTGGACCTCGCCCGCCTCGCGGTACACCTCGGTCGAGCCGCACCAGACCATGACCAGCCGGTCGAGCCCCTTCTCCTTCTTGAACCGGGCGATGTCGGCCGACAACTGCTCGGCCAGGTCGCGCTTGGACTTGCCCTTCTTGACGTTCGGCCCGTTCAGCTTCTTGACGTACTGCGGGTCGAAGACGGCCGCCCACGGCTTGATGCCGTCGAGGAAGCCCTTGAGCGGCTCGAGGTCGCGCGACTCGAGGACGCCCGCCTTCCTCGCCGCCTCGTAGGCGCTGTCGGGGTAGACGTCCCAGCCGCCGAAGTGGATCTGGTCGAGGCTCGCCAGGGGCACGAAGTCCTTGATGAGCGGGAAGCGGCCGTCGGTGCGCTTGCCGAGCCGGACCGTGCCCATCTGGGTCAGGCTGCCGATCGGCTTCGCCAGCCCCCGCCGGACGGCCTCCACCCCCGCGATGAACGTGGTCGCCACGGCGCCCATGCCCGGGAGAAGCACTCCGAGCTTGCCCCCCGCCGGCGCGATGTCGCGCCCCTTCCCTGTTGTCGTCATCTGCTCGCCTCCTGTGCGGCGTCTCAACGATGATGCCAAAGCCCGATGCTAACACAGGGACGGGGGGCCGCCCCGGCGGGAGACGGGACCGCGGCCACCGCCGCGGCCACCGGGCCCCTCTAGGTAGCCGGCCCGGCCAGCCGCCCGCTCTTCGCGAGGAAGGCGAGCGCGGCGTCCGTCAGCTCGGGGTCGTAGCGGGGGCCGACGAAGCGCCGCTCCGCGACGTGGTAGTGGAGGATTCCCGAGCGCGAGAGGTGCTCCTCGGTCTCGAACGAGTAGAACATCAGTATCCGGCTCTCCCGGGGCTGCCCGCTGTCGTCGAAAAAACCAAAGTCGAGCTTTGTCATCGTCACGGTGTCGTTCGACCCGGGCGGAGGGGTCGCGTTTGCCTGGGTCGCCCCCACGAGAGGCGAAAGCGAATCTAGTGGTCGGCTCCCGCGCTGTCAAGGCTCCGCGCGCCCGCCAACGACGCGGGTCCGCGAGGGACGCTTGGACAGAAGCCGCGCCAGTGGCGGCGCTCGCGCACGCTCAGAAAACGCTTGAGGTGTCGCCGGCGCGGAGGAGGACGACGGTCGCGCCCCACCCGCCCGCTTCCGACGGCGCGTCCGAGAAGGAGACGACCTCGGGGATCGACGCGAGCTTCCGCCGCACCGCGGCGCGCTGCACGCCCCGCCCGCGCCCGTGCGCGAGCCGCAGCCGCAGGACTCCCCGCGCGCGGCAGGCCCGCACGTACTCCTCGACCACGGAGGGGATCTCGCGCGGAAGGAACGGATGCAGGTCGAGGTCGCCGGTGAGCGGGATCTCGACCGGCCCGTCGCCGGGCGACGCTTCGCCGGTCGGGGGCCCGTCGCCGGTGGGCTCGTCCGGGGCGCTCAACGCGGGCCGTGGCCCCCGCCGGCCGCCGCCTCGAAGAACGCGGGCAGGTACTCGCTGTCCCCCAGCTCGAGCCGCTTGTAGGTCTTCCCGATCGCGTCCCAGGCCGAGCGGTCGGGCAGCGCCACCACCATCGGCCACGGCGACACTCCCCGCAGCGGCGAGCGCGCGGCGGGCACCCAGGCGCCGCCGAGGTGGCGCACCATCACCTCGCCCAGGTAGCAGCCGAGGACGAAGAGCGTCTCCGACGCCCCTTCCCCGTCGATCCCTTCCTCGCGCAGCGAGTCGATGAGGGAGTCCACGAGCTCGAGGCTCCCGGGCGAGAAGTCGAGCTCGGCGTCGTACTCCTCCCGCGTCAGGTCCACCGCGATCTGCGCGTGGTCCCGCGCGTTCTCCGGGGACGCCGGGTACCTCAGCTTGATCCTCACGGCCGTCTCCGTCCGCCCATTCGCGCTAGTATATTCGGTCGCTCGCCGCTCCCCCCCCGTCCGGAACTGCTCGCGACGGCGGGCGGCCTCCTCGATCGATCGGAACTTGTGCAGTCCCGGGGGGAATCGGCGACGGCAGAGCCGGGTCGCGAGCGCCGAGAGATCCCCGGCCAGCCTGAGGTTCTGCGGATCGAGCGCCTCGCGCCAGGGGGGTTATGGCACTCAGGCGTCGGCGGGGTCGTAGGCGAGGTTCGGGGCGAGCCAGCGCTCGACCGCCCGCAGGTCCATGCCCTTGCGGCGGTGGTAGTCGTGGACCTGGTCGCGGCCGATCTTCCCGAGAGCGAAGTACCGCGACTGCGGATGCGCGAAGTAGAAGCCGCAGACGGAGGCGGCGGGGCGCATGGCGAACGTCTCCGTGAGCTGGATGCCCACCCGGTCCTCGCCCCCGAGGAGGTCGAAGAGGAGCCGCTTTTCCGTGTGGTCGGGGCACGCCGGGTAGCCCGGCGCCGGCCGGATGCCGCGGTACTTCTCCCGGAGGAGCTCCTCGGTCGAGAGGCTCTCGCCGGCGCCATAGCCCCAGTCGGCGCGCGCCTTCCGGTGCAGCCACTCGGCGAGCGCCTCCGCGAGACGGTCGGCCAGGGCCTTGACCATGATCGCCGCGTAGTCGTCGTGCTCTCTCTCGTGTCCCGCGGCCAGCTGCTCGGCGCCGAGGCCGGCGGTCACCGCGAAGGCGCCGATCCAGTCGGGAAGGCCGGTCGCGCGCGGGGCCACGAAGTCGGCCAGCGCCGGCGCCGGCTCGCCCTCGCCCTTGTCCCCCTGCTGCCGGAGGGTGTGCAGGGTCCCGAGCAGGCCGGCGCGCGACTCGTCGGCGTACACCTCGACGTCGTCGCCCACCGCGTTCGCCGGGAAGAAGCCGTAGACCGCGCGGGCCTTCAGGCTTCCGCCCTCGACGAGCCGCTTCAGCATCGCCTGCGCGTCGTCGAAGAGCTCGCGGGCCTTCGCGCCCCACTCGGGGTTCTCGAAGATCCGCGGGTAGGTCCCCCGCAGCTCCCAGGCGGAGAAGAAGGGCGTCCAGTCGACGTAGGGCACGAGGTCGCGGAGGGGGACATCGGCGATCGCCCGCGCGCCGCGGAAGCCGGGCTGCGGCGGCTGATAGCCGGCCCAGTCGATCGGGGTACGCCTCCGCCGCGCCTCCTCGAGGGGTAGCAGCGGCCGCTCCGAGCGCCGCGTCGCGTGCTCCTGGCGCAGCCGCTCCTGCTCGTGGCGGTTCTCCGCGTCGAACGCCGGCCGTTTCTCCGCGCTCTTGAGCTGGCTCACCACCCCCACCGCGCGCGAGGCGTCGAGCACGTGCACGACCGGCCCCTTGTAGGCGGGCGCGATGCGGACGGCCGTGTGCGCCCGGCTCGTGGTGGCCCCCCCGATGAGCAGCGGCACCGTGAGGCCCTGCCGCTCCATCTCGCGGGCCACGTGGACCATCTCCTCGAGCGACGGCGTGATGAGGCCGGAGAGGCCGATCATGTCGGCGCCCGACTCCTTCGCCGCGGAGAGGATCCGGTCGGCCGGGACCATCACGCCGAGGTCGATCACCTCGTAGTTGTTGCAGCCGAGGACGACCCCGACGATGTTCTTGCCGATGTCGTGGACGTCGCCCTTGACGGTGGCCATCACGATCTTCGCTTCCGCCCACGCCCCGCTCGCCTGCTTCTCCGCCTCGAGGTAGGGCGTCAGGTACGCGACCGACTTCTTCATGACGCGGGCGCTCTTGACGACCTGGGGCAGGAACATCTTGCCGGAGCCGAAGAGGTCGCCGACCACGTTCATGCCCGCCATCAGCGGGCCCTCGATCACGGCGAGCGGCCGGCCGTACTTCTGCCGCGCCTCCTCCGTGTCGGCCTCGACGAACTCGTCGATGCCCCGCACGAGCGCGTGCGAGAACCGCTCCTCGACCGTGCCCTTCCGCCACGCGTCCTCGGCGACCGGCCCCTTCTCCTGCTCCTTCACGGTGTGCGCGAAGGCGATGAGCCGCTCGGTCGCGTCCGGCCGGCGGTTCAGGAGGACGTCCTCGACCCGCTCGAGGAGGTCTTTCGGGATCTCCTCGTACACGGCGAGCTGGCCCGCGTTGACGATGCCCATGTCGAGGCCGGCCTTGATGGCGTGGTAGAGGAAGGCCGCGTGCATCGCCTCGCGCACGGGGTTGTTGCCGCGGAAGGAGAACGAGACGTTCGAGATCCCGCCGCTCACCTTCGCGTGCGGGAAGGCCTCCTTGAGCCGCCGCGTGGCCTCGATGAACGCGACCCCGTAGTCGGCGTGCTCCTCGATTCCCGTGCCCACGGTGAGGACGTTGGGGTCGAAGATGACGTCTTCGGCCGGGAAGCCCACGTCTTCGGTCAGGATCCGGTAGGCCCGCGCCAGGATCTCCACGCGCCGCTCCACGGTCGCGGCCTGCCCCTGCTCGTCGAAGGCCATGACCACGGCGCCCGCGCCGTAGCGCCGGATGCGCCGGGCGTGGTCCCGGAAGACCTCTTCGCCCTCCTTGAGGGAGATCGAGTTCACGACGCCCTTGCCCTGCAGGCACTGGAGCCCCGCCTCGATCACCCTCCAGTCGGACGAGTCGAGCATGATCGGGACGCGCGCGATGTCGGGCTCGGCGGCCAGGAGGTTCAGGAACGTCTTCATGGCCTGGGCGGAGTCGAGCAGTCCCTCGTCCATGTTCACGTCGAGGATCTGCGCTCCCCCCTCGACCTGCTGCCGCGCGACCGCGAGGGCCTCGGCGTACTGCCCCGCCCGCACGAGCTTCGCGAACTTCGGCGAGCCGGTGACGTTGGTGCGCTCGCCCACGTTCACGAAGTTCGAGTCGGGCCGGATGACGAAGGGCTCGAGGCCGGAGAGCCGGGTCAGGCGAGGGACCCGGGGACGGACCCGCGGCGCGACGCCGCGGACCGCGTCCGCGATCCGCCGGATGTGGGCCGGTGTCGTCCCGCAGCAGCCGCCCACCACGTTCAAGAAGCCGGCCCGGGCCCACTCCCCCAGGCTCCCGGCCATCGAGTCGGGCGTCTCGTCGAAGCCCCCGAAGGCGTTCGGCAGGCCGGCGTTCGGGTAGGCGCTCACGAAGCACGGGGCGAGGCCCGACAGCTCCTCGATGTGCGGCCGCATCTCCTTCGGCCCGAGCGCGCAGTTGATGCCGACCGCGAGCAGCGGCGCGTG
>JBGPQQ010000254.1:0-5568 GCA_041489115.1 Vicinamibacteria bacterium
AGCAGGTTGCCCGTGAAGACGTGGGTGTGAGTGGCCGAGAGGTTGTGCTCCTGGATGGCCTGGTCCCCGCAGAAGATCGTGCCGAAGACGCAGTTGCTGATCAGGCTGGTGTTCTCGGGCTTGTTGTAGAGGTAGCGGAGGCTCACCGAGTCCTTGTTGCCCACCGCCCAGTCCAGGCGACCCAGGCCGTACCACTGGCTGTAGGGCTGGAAGTAGCCGATGTTGGTCGTTCCCACCTCGATCGGCGCCCCGTTCACCCGCTGGGTGGTGAGGTTCCGGAAGGTCGGGTTCTTCGCGTAGACGTCCTGCAGGAAGCCGAGGGAGGTGAGGATCGCCTGGCGGCTGGCCGCGGACTGGCCGGCGCGGAGCGGCGCGGCCTGGAGGGCGGCGAATCCGGCCGGAGTCGGCATGGTCACCGACGTTCCGAGGGCTTCACCCGTGCGAATGCTGTCCCGCTGCACGAGGCCGAAGAAGAAGAGCTTGTCCTTGACGATCGGACCGCTCAGCGAGGCACCCGCCTGGTGCCTCACCGACTTGCTCGGTTCCTCGAGCTTGTTGACCTTCTCGAGGTTGTCGAGGGCATTGAGGCCGGCGGTCCGGTAGTAGTCCCACGCCTCGCCCCGGAAGGTGTTCGTGCCCGACTTCGTGACCACGTTGATCTGCGCGCCGGAGTTGCGCCCGAACTCCACGTTGTAGGGGTTGGTCTGGACCTGGAACTCGGCCACCGCCTCCGGAATGACGGGTGAGGTGCGCAGGGTCACGCTGATGTCGTTGTTGTCCGAGCCGTCGATCGTGAAGTTGTTGTTGCGCGCGCGCTGCCCGTTCGCGGAGATGCCGGTCGAGCCGGGCGCCTTGAAGACGTTGGGGGACAGGAGCGCGAGGTTGTCGATGTTGCGGGCCGCGCTGAGCGGCAGCTCGACCGCCTGCCGTGCCGTCGAGATCTGCCCGATGGTCGGGTTGGACTTGTTCAGCTGGACGGCTTCGGCCTCGGCTGTCACGGTGACGGCTTCGCCGACGGTGGCCACCTCGAGGCCGACGTTGACCGTGACCTCGGTCGCGATCGCCACGGTGACGCCCGTCCGCTCGACCGTCTTGAAGCCAGAGAGCTCTACGTTGAGGGTGTAGCGGCCGGGATCGAGGGCGGGAATGCGATAGAAGCCCTGCTCGTTCGTGACGCCCGAGCGGATGACGCCGGTATCGACGTTGGTCACCGTCGCGACGGCGCCGGGGACGAGGGCGCCCGTCTGGTCGCGAACCGTCCCGGAGACGATGCCGCGGGTCAGCTGCGCCTCGGAGAGGGCTGGGAACGCCAGGATTGCGGCGAGCGCGAGGAAGAGAAGTCTCGCGAGCAAGCGGTTCATACTCACCTCCAGATCAGGACAGGCCGGAGAGGGACACTAACGACACGCCATCGTGGAAGCAGACACCGTGCCACAGTACCATGCTAGTAACTCATTGTTTTCTATAGCGTTACCGCGCCGGATGCGGCCAGGGATCCACGAGAATGAAGTAGCGAACCATGCGATTGGATCCGCGCGACCTGGGAGGTCCTTCCGCTGTCCAAAGTCCTTGATCTGAGTGATTCCCAGCCTCGTCGAAAACGTTGGATCGAGATGTCAGGGAGCCCGGCGGATCTCCAGGATCTCCACCTGTCCCATTCCAGGGAGACCCTGGTCGACGCCCCTGCGGAGCGCCTCGCTCGAGAGCGAGCCGAGCGACTCACCGCTCTCGATCGGCCGGAGCGTGAACGACCCTTCGCCCGGCGCGGGCCACCGCACCGTCGCCGTGGCGCTCCCGTCCTCGTTCCGGAAGAGCACCAGGATGCCCTCGCCCTGCCGGCTGAGGCGCGCGAAGCCGTCCCAGGCGCTCACGTTCGGCTGCCACCACGCTCCCTGCGGGAAGAAGCCCTCCTCGATCGGGATCTCCTTCCGCAGCGCCTTGAACCACGCGATCCGCTTCGCGTACCAGGCCACCTGCTCCGCGCTGAGCGCCCGTGGGTCGCCGAGCAGCACCGGTCCCGAGCCGATCGCGGTGGCGAAGCGCGCCTCGATCGGCGACGTGTTCACGCGCAGGTTGCCGATCAGCATCGCCTCGACCGGCGCCGCCAGCGCGCGGTGGTAGAGGAGCGTGCGCGCCTGGAGCGGCCCCGCCGACTCGGGACCCGAGTCGTGGACATTGCTGAGCCAGTCGAGGTCGCCGGCCGCGAGGAGCCCCGCGTCGATGAGATGCTTCTGGCCCCACAGCTCGAACGTGAGGTCGAGGAGAACCTTCGGGTGTGCCCGGTAGACCTCGGCCGTCATCTCGCGGATGCCTTCGTAGATCCGCGTGAGCGACTCGGCCCAGGTCCTGTGCTCGTGGCCCCCGGCGTGGCAGCCCGGCGACTCCCCGTAGGTGTTGAAGATCGTCGTCAGGTCGATCTTCACGTAGGCGAGCTGGTGGGCGCCGATCAACTCGATCAGCCGGCGCGCGGCGCGGTGGCGGTACGGCGTCGCCAGGCACATCACCACCTTCGAGCCCGCCGCGGTGCCCGTCTGCTTCACCTCCCGTCGCGCTCCCGCGCGGCCCACTCGGGGTGCTCGCGGTAGTCGGGGGTGTCGGTGTCGATCGCGGCGAGCGGGTACCAGAGGTCGAGGCGCATCCCGGCCTTCTCGATCCGCGCGCGGACGGGCCCGAGGCCGCCCGGGAAGGTCTCCTTCCGCACGTCGTTCGCGCCGTGGCGCTCCTGCCAGCCCTCGTCGATCGTGAAGACGTCGAAGCCCATCCGCCCGGCCACGTAGTGCACTGGACCTTCCCGAAACTGTCAAACTTCGGCGGCCTCCCCGGCAAAGCCGGGGGGCCTCCCAGCTACGCTAGAATCGGCCACGCGGAATCGCCCGCGGGGAGGAGGACGATTCGTGGGGAGTCGCCACACGTGACGGCCACGAAGATCGCGGCGGCGGTGGCCGCTCTCGCGGCCGTTGCCGCCCTCGTTGCGCCGGAGCCGGCGGCGTCTCGGCCGCCCAACGTCGTCCTCGTCTACGCCGACGACCTCGGCTACGGCGACATCGGCATCTACGGCGCGGCGCGGATCCGCGCGCCGCACATCGACCGCCTGGCCACCGAGGGCGTGCGCTTCACCGACTTCTACGTGGCGCAGGCGGTCTGCTCGGCCTCGCGCGCGGCGCTCCTCACCGGGGCCTACCCGAACCGCATCGGCATCCTGGGCGCGCTCATGCCCACCTCGGAGATCGGCATCTCCGACGGCGAGACGACGCTCGGCGAGGTCCTGAAGGCCCGCGGGTACTCGACGGCGATCTACGGCAAGTGGCACCTCGGGCACCTGCCGCCCTTCCTCCCGACGCGGCACGGCTTCGACGACTACCTCGGCCTCCCGTACTCCAACGACATGTGGCCGAGCCACCCGGAGAAGATGAAGTTCCCGCCCCTGCCGCTTTACTCGCGGGACGCGGTCCTCACGATCAACCCCGACCAGTCGCGGCTCACCGGCGAGTACGCGCGCCGGGCGGTCGCCTTTATCGAGGCGAGCCGCGGGCGCCCCTTCTTCGTCTACCTGGCCCACACGATGCCCCACGTGCCGATTTTCGCGTCCGAGCGCTTCCGCGGGCGATCGAAGCAGGGCCTCTACGGCGACGTGGTCGAAGAGATCGACGACTCGGTCGGCCAGGTTCTGGCGGCGCTCCGGCGCCTCGGGCTCGAGCGCGACACCCTCGTGGTCTTCGCGTCCGACAACGGCCCCTGGCTCTCGTACGGCGACCACGCGGGCTCGGCGGGGCCGCTGCGCGAGGGGAAGGGAACGGCCTTCGAGGGCGGCGTGCGCGTGCCGTTCGTGGCCCGCTGGCCGGGGCGCATCCCCGCGGGAACCGTGACCCGCGAGCCCGCCATGACGATCGACGTCCTGCCGACGATCGCCCGGCTCGTCGGCGCGCCGCTCCCCGACCGGCCGATCGACGGCCTCGACATCACGCCGCTCCTCGTCGGCGACGCGGGTGCGCGCTCGCCCCACGAGGCACTCCTCTTCTACTACGGCACCGAGCTGCGGGCGGTGCGGGGCGGCCGGTACAAGCTGATGCTCCCCCACCGCTCGCAGACCCTCGAGGGGCCGGCCGGCTCGGGCGGCCGACCCGGTCGCTACAAGCAGGTGGACGTGCGGCTCTCACTCTACGACCTGGTGGCCGACGTCGGCGAGACGACAGACGTGGCCGCGGCCCACCCGGACGTGGTAGCGCGCCTCCAGGCCCTGGCCGAGAAGGCCCGCGAGGACCTGGGCGACTCGCTGACGGGTCGGACCGGCCGCGGCCTGCGCGAGCCGGACCGGGCTCGCCCCGCCGATCCCTCGCCGGGCGGGACGCCCTAGCCGGGCACCGGCACGGTCCGGGACCCGCAGGGGGCGGCGATCCCCGGCGCCACCGTGACCCTGACCGACCAGGGCAAGGGCACCTCGCACGCGGTGACCACGGACGCCCAGGGGTCCTACATCGCGCCCTTCCTGATCCCGGGCACCTACGATGTGGCGGTCGAGATGGCCGGGTTCCGGAAGCACGTGCGCCGGGGCGTGGTGCTCCAGGTCAACCAGCGCGCGCGCGTCGACGTCGGCCTCGAGCTGGGCGGGCTCGAGGAAGCGACCGAGGTGGTGGCGCTCGCGCCGCTCACCCGCACCGACTCGGCGGAGATCGGCGAGGTGATCGAGGAGCGGGCGGTGCGCGAGCTGCCCCTGAACGGCCGCAACTTCGCCACCCTCGTCTACCTCGTCCCCGGCGTCACCCCCGGCCAGGCGAACGAGAACCTGTCCGGGGCCTCGACGTTCAACCCCCGCGGCGCCTCGAACTTCAACGCCCTCGGCTCCCAGGCCAACGCGAACGCGTGGCTCATCGACGGCATCGACAACAACGAGCACACGTTCAACACCGTCATCGTGATGCCGTCGGTCGAGTCGGTCCGGGAGTTCAAGGTGCTGACCGGCACCTTCTCCGCCGAGTTCGGCCGGGGCTCGGGGGTCGTCTCCGTCTCCACCAAGTCGGGCAACAACGAGTGGCACGGCACCGCCTTCGAGTTCCTCCGCAACGAGGCCTTCGACGCCAAGAACTTCTCAGCCCTGCCCACGGCAAAGAAGGCGCCCCTCGACCGCCACCAGTACGGCGCCCAGCTCTCGGGCCCGATCATCAAGAACAAGACCTTCTTCATGGTGGACTTCGCCGGCCTGAACGAGAAGCGGGGGATCACCACCGTCAACACCGTCCCCACCGAGGCGACCCGCCGCGGCGATTTCAGCGACTACCGCGACCGGAGCGGCAACCTCATCCCCATCTACGACCCGCTCACCACCCGGCCCAACCCGAACGGGGCCGGCTTCGTGCGCAGCCCCTTCCCGGGCAACGTGATCCCCGCCGACCGGCTCAACCAGGTCGGCCTGAACGTCGCAAGCATCTACCCGCTGCCCAACGGGCCCGGCAACTTCGACAACTACACCTCGACCACCAACCGCGAGGTCAAGGACACGGCCTTCACGGTGCGCATCGACCACCGGCAGGGGGATCGCGACAGCTTCTTCGTGCGCTACAGCTACGACAA
>JBGPQQ010000255.1:0-5544 GCA_041489115.1 Vicinamibacteria bacterium
CGGCGACGGCGGTCGTGTCCGACGCCACCCCGCACCGGCGCCTCATCGAGGACTTCGCGCGCGCGATCGTGACCGGGGCCACCCCCGCCTGCGACGGGCGCGAGGGCCTCCGCAGCCTGGCCGTCGTCGAAGCCGTCTACGCGGCGGCGGGCCACGACGGCGTGGAGGTCGCGTGAGCACGGGCCGCACGCTGCCCGCGGTCGAGGTTCCGAGCACGCGGGACCGCGTGGTGGACCACGTTCGCCGCCTCATCGAGAGCGGCGGCCTCAAGCCGGGGGACCGGCTGCTCGGCGAGCGCGACCTCGCCCTGGAGCTGGGGCTGAGCCGGCCGAGCGTGCGCTCCGGCCTCGAGGCCCTCGAGTCGATGGGCGTCATCGTGTCCCGCCGCGGCGCCGGCACCTTCATCGCCGACGGGCCGCCCGACCTCGGGGCGGAGCCACTGAGCCTCCTCGCCTCGCTCCACCGGTTCGCGCCGAGCGAGATGTTCGAGGCGCGGCTCGTGCTCGAGGTCGGCGTGGCCGGCCTCGCCGCGCAGCACGCCGGCGCCGAGCACCTCGCCGCCATGGCCGAGGAGACCACCGAGATGTTCGCCTCGCTCGCGGACCCCGCGGCCTTCCTCCGGCACGACGTGCGCTTCCACCGCGCGGTGGCCTCGGGCTGCGGGAACCGCGTCCTCGCCGCGCTCATGGAGATGGTGGCGGCGCAGTTCTACGAGCAGCGCAAGGAGACCGTCGAGCACGCGCGCGACCAACGCGAGTCGGCCGAGATGCACCGCCGCATCTTTCGTGCGATAAGGGCGCGCGACGCCGACGCGGCGCGCGTCGCCATGACCGAGCACCTGGAGAAAGCCCGGCACGCCCAGGACCTCGAGGCGAGGCCGGGCGGGCGGGACGACGAGCGATAGGAGGAGCACCGTGGGTCACCCCTCTCTGGATCTGACAGGCAAGGTGGCGGTCGTCCTCGGCGGCACCGCCGGCATCGGCCGTGCGTTCTCGCTCGGGATGGCCGAGGCCGGCGCGGACGTCGTGGCCTGCGCGCGCACCGCCGAGACGGTCGAGACGACGGCGAAGGAAATCGAGGCGCGCGGCCGGAAGACCGTCCGGACGACCGCTGACGTCACCAACCGCGCGTCGCTCGAGAAGGCGCGCGACGCCGTCCTCGCCGCATTCGGGAAGATCGACATCCTCGTCAACTGCGCGGGCCGCATCAAGAGGACGCCCATCCTCGACCTCTCCGAGGAGGAGTGGGGCGGCATCCTGGAGACGAACCTCACCGGCACGCTGCGGGCCTGCCAGGTCTTCGGCCGGCCCATGATCGAGAAGGGCTACGGGCGCATCGTGAACGTCGCCTCGCTCAACTCCTTCGTCTCCTTCCTCGAGGTGGCGGCCTACGCCGCGAGCAAGGCGGGTGTTTCCGGCCTCACCCGGTCGCTCGCCGTCGAGTGGGGGCCGAAGGGCGTGATCGTGAACGCCATCGCCCCGGGCGTCTTCCGGACCGCGCTCAACGCGCAGCTCCTCGACGGGACCGAGCGCGGCAAGGAGCTGCGGATGCGCACGCCGCTCAAGCGCTTCGGCCAGGTCGAGGAGCTGGTGGGGGCGTGCATCTTCCTCGCCTCTGACGCGGCGAGCTTCGTCAACGGCCAGGTGATCGTGGTGGACGGCGGCTTCCTGGCGAGCGGGGTGAACCAGTGAGCTTCGAAAAGGCCGGCCATTATCGCTGGGTGGTGTGCGCCCTGCTCTTTTTCGCCACCACGGTCAACTACATCGACCGCCAGATCCTGGCCCTCATCAAGGAGTTCCTCGACGCCGAGCTGGGCTGGTCGAACGAGACCTTCGGATGGGTGAACGGGGCGTTCCAGCTCGCCTACGCCGTCGGCCTGCTCGTGTTCGGCTGGTTCGTGGACCGCTACGGGACGAAGCTCGGCTACGCCGTCTCCATCGTCCTCTGGAGCCTCGCCGCGATCGGCCACGCGTTCGTGGGCTCGGTGAACGGCTTCTTCACCGCCCGCGTGGCCCTCGGCGTCAGCGAGGGGGGCAACTTCCCCTCGGCGATCAAGGCCGTGGCCCTCTGGTTCCCGAAGAGAGAGCGCGCGTTCGCCACCGCCATCTTCAACGCGGGGACGAACGTCGGGGCGATCATCGCGCCCGCCATGATCCCGGCCATCGCCATCAACTTCGGGTGGCGCTGGACGTTCATCCTCGCCGGGCTCGCCGGCTTCGTCTGGCTCTTCTTCTGGTTCCCGATGTACGACGTCCCCGAGAAGCGGCCAAACCTGACGAAGGCCGAGTACGAGCTCATCCACAGCGACAAGGAGGAGGGCGGCACCGGCGGCCGGCCGATGGGCTGGATCCGCGCCCTGAAGCTCCCGCAGACCTGGTCCTTCCTCACCGCGAAGTTCCTGACCGACCCCGTGTGGTGGTTCTTCCTGATCTGGCTGCCCGACTACTTCCGGGCGACGCGCGGGCTGAGCATCAAGCACAGCTGGGTGCACCTCGTCACGATCTACACGATCGTGACGGTGCTGAGCATCGCCGGCGGCTGGGCCACCGGGTACCTGAGCAGCCGGGGCTGGAGCGTGACCCGGGCCCGCAAGACCGGCATGTTCGTGTTCGCGCTCTGCGTGGTGCCCATCCTCGCCGTGACGAAGGTCGGCGACTGGCCCGCGGTCCTCCTCATCGGCCTCGCCGCCTCGGCGCACCAGGCGTGGTCGGCGAACCTCTACACGACCGTCTCCGACATGTTCCCGAAGAAGGACGTGGCCACGATCATCGGGCTCGGCGGCATGACGGGATCGGCCGGCGGCTTCTTCTTCCCCATCCTCACCGGGTGGCTGCTCGACCGCTTCAAGGCGCAGGGCGACGTCACCGCGGGGTACGCCATCCTGTTCGCGATCTGCGCCTTCGCGTACCTCGTGTCCTTCGCCATCCACCACGTGCTCGCCCCGAAGTTCGAGCCCATCCCGGTCGAGAAGACCGCCTGAGCGAGGCCCGGCCATGAAGCCCTTCATCCACGACGACTTCCTGCTCGAGACCGAGGTCGCGCGCGACCTGTACCACCGCGTCGCGAAGGACCTGCCGATCGTCGACTACCACTGCCACCTCTCGCCCGACCTCATGGCCGCGGACCACCGCTTCCGCTCGATCACCGAGATCTGGCTGGAGGGCGACCACTACAAGTGGCGGGCGATGCGGACGAACGGCGTCGCGGAGCGCTTCTGCACGGGCGACGCCTCGGACTGGGAGAAGTTCGAGGCCTGGGCCCGCACGGTTCCCGACACCCTCGGCAACCCCCTCTACCACTGGACGCACATGGAGCTGCGGCGGCCGTTCGGGATCCAGACGCTCCTCTCCGCCGCCACCGCCAAGGCGACCTTCGACCGCGCCAACGAGCGGCTGAAGGAGGACACCTTCACCGCGATGGGCCTGCTGAAGCAGTTCCGCGTGGCGGTCGTCTGCAGCACCGACGACCCCACCGACTCGCTCGAGCCCCACGCGAAGCTCGCGCAGCGGAAGGACCCCGACACGCAGGTCTTCCCGACGTGGCGGCCGGACAAGGCCGTGCTCGTGGAGGACCTGCCGGCCTGGACCGCGTGGCTCGGGAAGCTGGAGAAGGCCGCCGGAGCCTCCATCGGGACCTGGGACGCGTTGCTGGCGGCCCTCGAGAAGCGGCACGCGTTCTTCCACGAGCGGGGCTGCCGGGCGTCCGACCACGGCCTCGAGTCGATCGACGCCGAGGCGTTCACCGACGAGGTGGCGAGCTCCCTCTTCGCGCGGCTCCGTGCCGGGAAGGCGCTCGACGCCGGAGAGGCGCGGGTCTTCCGCTCGGCCCTCCTCCACCGCCTCGCGCTCTTCGACCACGCGCGCGGCTGGGTCCAGCAGTTCCACGTCGGCGCCATGCGCAACAACAACACGCGGATGCGCAAGCGGCCCGGGCCCGACACCGGCTTCGACTCGATCGCCGACGTCGAGCAGGCCCGGCCGATCGCCGGCTTCCTCGACCACCTCGACGAGGCGGACCGGCTGGCGAAGACGATCCTCTACAACCTCAACCCCGCCGACAACGAGCTCATGGCCACGATGATCGGCAACTTCCAGGACGGCAGCGTCCCCGGGAAGATGCAGTGGGGCTCGGCGTGGTGGTTCCTCGACCAGCTCGACGGGATGGAAGCCCAGATGCGCGTCCTCGCCAACATGGGCCTCCTCGCGCGCTTCGTCGGGATGATCACCGACTCGCGGAGCTTCCTCTCCTACCCGCGCCACGACTACTTCCGGCGGCTGCTCTGCAACATCCTCGGCGAGGAGGTGCGGCGGGGGCGGCTGCCCGACGACCGCAGGGCGCTCGGAAACCTGGTGGCGAACGTGAGCTTCTACAACGCGCGGGACTACTTCGGCTTCGCCCTCGGCCGTGCCGCCGGCGAGCACGCGAGGGCGCCGCGACCGGCATAGCCGCGGCAGAGATCAGCTCGACGGGGCCGCCCACGGTAGGATGGGCGCCATGGCGCGCCGGCTCGACTTCCAGGACCACCGCCGGGAGCTGGACACGAACCGCTACGTCTACGCGGTCGTGTCGCGCCGGGCGCGGGGCCTGTCGATCGGCGTGAACCTGAACCGCGACAAGGCCTGCAACTTCGACTGCCCGTACTGCCAGGTGGACCGTACGACCCCGGGCGGGCCGACCCGGATCGACGTGCCCGCGCTCGCGGCGGAGCTCGCCGGGCTCCTCGAGCGCGTGGCCGGGGGCCACCTCTGGACGGCGCCGCTCTTCGACACCGTCGCCCCCGAGCTGCGGCGAGTGGCGGACGTCGCCTTCGCCGGGGACGGCGAGCCCACCACCCCGCCCGAGTTCCCGGCCGCGGCCCGGGCCGCGCGCGACACCCGGGATCGCCTCGCCCCCGGCGTACCGCTGCGCCTGCTCACGAACGCGACGCTCTTCCACAAGGACCGGGTGCACGCCGCCCTCGCGGAGTTCGACGAGCTGTGGTGCAAGCTCGACGCGGGGACGGAAGCCTGCTTCCACCGCGTCGACGGCACGCGCATGCCCTTCCGTCTCGTGCTCGACAACCTCGCCCGCGTCGCGCGGGAGCGGCCGATCGTCGTCCAGAGCCTGTTCCCGACGCTCGACGGCGCCCCGCCCGACGACGCCGAGATCGCGGCCTGGGTCGATCGGCTGCGCGAGATCGCCGCGGGAGGGGGACGCGTCGACCTCGTGCAGGTCTACACCGTGTCCCGAGCCCCCTCCGACCCGCACGTCGGCGCCCTCGACCGCGAGCGTCTCGAGGCGATCGCCGCCCGCGTCCGCGAGGCGGGCTTCGCCGCCGAGGTCTACGCCTGAGGCGGGCTCGGCCGGGACGAGACCTGCACATGACCGCGTCGCTCCGGCCCGCCCTCGCCACGCTCGTCTTCCTGGTGGTGGCTCCGGGAACGGTCGCTGGCCTCGTGCCCTTCCTGATCACGGGCGGGAAGCGTCCCACCGTGGCCTGGGGCGCGGGCGCCGGCGTGGTCGGCGTCGCTCTCGCCGCCGGCGGGGCGATCGTGCTGCTGGACG